>NZ_JBFAXR010000043.1:0-62061 GCF_040680895.1 Streptomyces sp. NPDC051940
GGCCCCCCCCCGCCCGCCCGCGCCCCCCCCGGCCGCAGCGGAGCCGAGCCGCGCGACGGTCCCGCACCACAGCGGCCCGCGGCGCAGCCCGCACCGCCCGCGGCGCAGCCGCCGAGCCCCGAACCCGGAATTGTCAGACCCCCGTGGGACCGTAGAGGTCGCAGGGGGAAAGCAGCAAAGGACAGGGGAGGACCCATGGCGTGGCACGCCGGCCGTCTCATCGGCTTCGATCTGGAGACCACGGGCACCGATCCGCGGACAGCGCGGATCGTGACCGCCGCGGTCGTCGAGGCCGTCGCGGGCACGCCGACGAGGCGCCGCGAATGGCTGGCGAACCCGGGCGTGCCCATCCCGGAGGAGACCGTCGCGATCCACGGGATCAGCGACGCCCGCGCCGGGGCGGAGGGCCGCCCCGCCGCCGAGGTCGCGGACGAGGTCGCCGACGAGCTGGCCCGCGCCTGGCGCACGGGCGCCCCGGTCGTCGCGTACAACGCCTCCTTCGACCTCAGCCTGCTCGCCGCCGAACTCGGCCGGCACGGCCTGCCCTCGCTCGCCGAGCGGATGGCGGGCGGCGAACCCGGCCCGGTGATCGACCCGCTGACGATAGACCGCGCGGTGGACCGCTACCGAAAGGGCAAGCGCACGCTGGAGGCGGTGTGCGTGGAGTACGGCGTGGTCCTGGACTCCGCACACGACGCCGGCGCGGACGCCCTGGCCGCGGTACAGGTCGCGCACGCGCTCGCGGAGCGCCACGAGCAGGTGGGCCGGGCCACGGCCTGGGAGCTGCACCGCTGGCAGGTCACGTGGTACGCCGACTGGGCCGCGGGTTACCGCCACTGGCTGCGCTCCCAGGGCCGCCCGGGCGACGACATCGACGCGATATGGCCGCTGCGGGAGCCGGTCGCCGAACGCTGAGCACACAAGCAGCGGGGCGGCGACCGGACATCGGCCGCCGCCCCGCTCACGTCACGCGAACCAGTCCGCGCTCAGACCGAGATCCGCTCCCCACCGTGACCGGGCACGTCCGCCTGCTCCAGGCGCTCCGGCCCAGAGGGCGCCTCGTCGTGCGTCATGTCCGGCAGCCACCGCAGCCACCGCGGCAGATACCAGTTCTTGTCGTCGAGCAGCGCCATCACCGCCGGCAGCAGCACCCCGCGGATGACCGTCGCGTCGATGAGCACCGCGGCCGCCAGGCCCACGCCCATCTGCTTCATCGACTGCATGGACAGCGTCCCGAAGATCGCGAACACCGCGACCATGATCACGGCGGCGCTGGTGACGACACCCGCCGTGGTGATGACGCCGTGCGCGATGGCCTCCCGGGTGGTGCGGCCCTGCGCCCTGGCCTCCCGGATCCGGGACACCACGAACACGTGGTAGTCCATCGACAGCCCGAAGAGGATCACGAACAGGAACAGCGGCAGCCAGGAGATGATCGCGCCCACACCCTCCGCGCCGACCAGCCCGGCCCCCCAGCCGTGCTGGAAGACGATGGTGAGGATGCCGTACGCGGCGCCCACGGAGAGCAGGTTGAGCACGATCGAGGTGATCGCGATCGTCAGCGACCGGAAGCACATCAGCATCAGCAGGAAGGCGAACACCACCACGAAGGCGAACACCGGCACCACGGCCCCGACGAGCTTGTCGTTGAAGTCCTTGGACGCCGCGACCTGCCCGCCGATCGGCGCCTGCACCCCGTCGATCTGCCCCAGCGTCGCGGGCCGGATCTCGTCGCGCAGCATGACCAGGCTCTTCTCCGCCCGGTCCTGGTCCGACCCGCCGACCAGCGGCACGTCGATGACGGCGATGTTCTCCCGGGCGTGCGTCACGATCTCGACCGGCCCCTTGGAGGCTCCGCTGTCCAGGGCCCGCTGCTTGAAGTCGGCGATGGCGCCCTGGACCTCGGGCGAGTCGATGTCGTCCGCCCTGACCACGACCTGCGCCGGATCCGAGCCGCCGGGGAAGGCCGCGTTGACCCGGTCGTACGTCTGCACGATCGGCAGCGAGTCGCCGAACTCCTGGTCCAGCGTGAGGTTCGCGGTGTTCATGCCGACAGCAGGCAGCGCGATGGCCAGCAGCACGCCCGCCGCCAGCGCCAGCGCGGTCTTCGGCGCCCGCAGCACGCGCGTCAGCACCGCCTTCCACACCCGGCTCTCGCCGTTGCCGTGGCCGTCGACGCGCTTGATCCGGTTCAGGAACGGCACCCGCCCCTTCTCCACCCGCTCGCCGAGCAGCGACAGCAGCGCCGGCAGCACGGTCACGGACCCGACCATCGCCACGGCCACGACCATCAGCGACGCGATACCCATCGCCTCGAACTCCGTCAGCCCCGTGAAGAGCATCCCGGACATCGCCACGATCACCGTGATCCCGGAGACGAGCACGGCCCGCCCCGAGGTGGCCGCGGCGATCTCCAGCGCGGTGCGCCCGTCGCGGCCCTTCTGCCGTTCCTCGCGCTCCCGGCGCAGATAGAACAGGCAGTAGTCCACGCCGACCGCCAGACCGACCAGCAGCATCACCGAGTTGGCGGTCTCGCTCATCGGCTGGACGTGGCTGACCAGCCCGACCAGCCCGAACGTCGCCATGATCGCCGTAATCGCGAGCATGACCGGCAGCAGCGCCGCGACCAGCGCGCCGAAGGCGATCAGCAGAATGCCGAACGCGACCGGAACGGCCGAGTACTCGGCCTTCTTGAAGTCGCTGCCGAAGGCGTCCTCGAAGGTCTTGTTCATGCTGGCGCTGCCGATCTCCTCGACCACCAGCTCGCCCTGATGCTGCTTCTGCACGCCCTCGACGGCCTCGAGCACCGGCTCGACCCGCTCGTACGCGGTCTCCGGATCGCCCTTCATCGAGAACTGCACCAGCGCGGAACGCCCGTCGTCGGAGACGGTCTCCGCCTCGTACGGCGAGACGACGTCAGTCACCGCACCGGTCTTGTTCACCGCGTCGATGACCTGCTGCACGGCCGCCCGGAACTCCGGCGCGGTCGCCTTCGGCCCCGACGCGGCGCTCTGCACCAGCACGGTCTCGCCGGCCGGTTCGTCGATGCCCGCGTCCTCGAGGATCTTCAGCGACTCGTGCACCTCGCCGGGCAGCTGATCGCTGTCCTTGACCTCGACGGTCCCGGCCGCCGAGCCCGCGAACATCGCCCCGACGACGAAGAGCACCCAGATGCCGACGGCCGCCCAGCGGTGGCGGACACTCCATCCTCCGACGCGCGCGGCGATTCCCTGCGGCCGTGGCCGGCCGCGTCCTGCGTGTGTACGGCGGTTGTCCGCCACGGTCCTGCCCCCTCGTACGGCGGCGAGGACCCCGTGCCCCCGCCTACCCCACTGACGCTAGGCGGGGGAAGGGCACGGTCCCATCGTGCTCCCTGGTGAATCGGCGGGGTGGAATCTCCACCCTCCGGCGGGGGGAAATCCCCACCCCGGATGACTCATGTCCCTTACACACATAGGGAGTCGCCCGCCGTACACGCAGGTGACCGGCCGCTACACGCACACGGATCCGGTCCGCCCCGCCCCCACCGGCGGGTCGACCGGCAGCCCCGCGCGCCGCCACGCCTGGAAGCCGCCGACCAGGTCCGTGGCCCGGCCGAGCCCGATCCACCGCAGCGACGCGGCGGCCAGGGACGAGGAGTACCCCTCGTCGCAGAAGACGATCCACCGCACGTCCCGGTCCACGGCCTGCGGCAGCGAGGCGCCGCTGGAGGGGTCGCACCGCCACTCCAGATGGTTCCGCTCGACGATCAGCGCCCCGGGCACGGTGCCGTCGGCGTCGCGCTGGAACGCAGGCCGGGTGTCCACCAGCACGGCCCCGTCGGCCACTTCGGCCGCCGCCTGCGCGGGGTTCAGCCGGTCCAGGCAGCGCCGCGCGGCGTCGAGCTTGTCGTCGATACCCATCAGATCACCGGGTTCCTTGAAGGATGCCCCGGCCTTTGGGCCGGGGAGGAAATCGGACTCCTGCGGAGTAGGGCAGGGAGGGCAGGATCGCCGCCGGGGCGGCCAGGTGTGTGGAGAGCGGATCGCATTGTCAGTGCCCTTCGGTAGGTTGCTCTGCATGACGGCAGCGGACGGTGGGCGGGCGCGGTACACGTTCCGGCTGCGTGTGTCGTCGACCGCCCGCACGGCGCTGCTGGCCGAGTGGGACCGGTGCCGGCGGGTCTGGAACGAGTGCGTGGCCAAGTCCCGTGCCGTGCACGCCCACAACCGTGCCCATCCGCACGACAGGCTGACGTGTGGTCCGGCGCAGTTGGACCGGATGCTGACCGGGGCCCGGGCGGTGACGCCGTGGCTGCGTGCGGGCGCCTCGGTGCCGCAGCAGCAGACCATCCGGGACTTCGCCACCTCCCGCACCAAGGCCCTGAAGGACGTCGAGAAGCGGCTGCCTGTGGCCCGGCGCGCCGGGATGCCGGGGTATCGGAAGAAGCGTGAGGCGGCGCCCACGCTGAACTACACCGCCCGGGGCTTTCGGCTGAAGGACGGACGCCTGCACTTGGCGGGCGGGATCGTGGTGAGGGTGGTGTGGTCCCGTGAACTCCCTGCCGCACCCTCTTCGGTACGGGTATATCGGGACGCGGTGGGGCACTGGTATGCCTCGTTCGTCGTCACCACCCAAGTCCAGCCGCTGCCGGAGACGGGCCGCGTGCTCGGCGTGGACTGGGGCGTGACGGAGACCGCCACCACCACCTCCGACGCGCACGACCTCCCCCACCCGCAGCACAGCAGGAGCGCCGCCCAGAAGCTGGCCCGCTACCAGCGGATGATGGCCCGCCGCAAGCCCGCGAAGGGGCAGCCCGCCTCGAAGGGCTACCGCACGGCCCAACGGCAGGCCGCCAAGCTGCACCGGAAGGTGGCCCGGCAGCGGACCGACACCGCCCGCAAGTGGGCCAAGCGCGTCGTGACCGACCATGACGTGATCGCGGTGGAGGACTTCCGGCCGAAGTTCCTCGCCAAGACCACGATGGCCCGCACCGCGGCGGACGCGGCGATCGGCGCCACGAAGGCGGCCCTGCTGGAGATGGGCCGCAAGCACGGGCGGGACATCCGCCTGGTCCATCCTGCGTACACCACGATGGACTGCGCGTCGTGCGGAGCGAGAACCAAGCACGCACTGCCCCTTTCCGAACGTATCTACACCTGCACCGCGTGCGGAGCCGTGTCCTCCCGGGACAAGAACTCCGCCCGCGTGATGCTGGTCCGGGCTGGTCTCGACCCGGCTGGTGCTGAGGGCGCAAGACCTGCGGGAGCGCCGCTCCCGCAGGCAGCCTGAGCCAGGAATCCCCACCCCCACCAGGGAGGGGAGGACGTCAATCCTCTTCCACAGCGTCGGTACGGGTCTTGAGCAGCCCGGCGGGCCGCTCGCGGTAGTAGGACATCGTGGTCAGCGGCGGCGAGTAGGCGTGGATGCTGACGGCGGGCAGCGTCGCGCGGTTGGCCACCTCGTGCACGTGCCGGGGGCCGAACGCGCGGATGGCGCCCGCCGGAAGCCCCCACGGCGTCGGCCGGATCACGCGCGGGCCGAACGCCCGCTCGGCGAGCTCCCCGGCGACGATCCCGAAAGCACCGGAGGAGCCGCCGTGATCATGCACCTCGGTGCCCTGGCCCGGCAGCCAGCTCAGCAGCCAGACCTCGTGGACGGCGGACTGCTCCAGCCGGGTGAACCACCGCTGCGCGGCGTCGAAGCGCACCCGCCCCCGCCACAGCTCCGGGGCACGGGCCCATCGTCGGACGTGGTCGGCGAGCAGGGTCGGGGTCAGTACGGAGACGGTGGCCGTCATGGATCCTCACGGGGGCTGTCGGGCGGTCGGTCGCGCTGGTCATGCAACCGCCCTGACACAGCGCGCCCGCCGTGCGGACGAGGTCCACGTGGATACGGCCGAAGAGCGCTTGATCGTGAGGCATAGCCTCACATTGGCAGGGAATGCGACACCCGTCAATTCCGATATCCGCAACACCACACGCCGACGAATAACCCCAGGTCACGGCCCCACGATAGGCCGTCACGGCGTTTTCATAAAGCTGCCACAAGTCTGTAACAAAACATCCCCGAACGCATTCCCATCCACAATTCACACACGCTCGCGAAGCCATTCGAAGCGAATGCCCCACGCAGCCCGCCGAGCGCCCGAGGACGGGGGGCGGCGCCGCCATACCGACCACCAGGCATGAGGGCGGAGGCCACCCCGAGCCCGTCCGGCGTTCGAGGCCGAGGCGCGCAGCGCCAATCCGCGTCAGCCGGCGCAAGGCGACCTCCAGCCCGTCCGGCGCTTGAGGACTGAGGCGCGAAGCGCCGAACCGCGCCGCAGGCGCCGAGGCGACCGGATGCTTGCAGCGTGACCGGACCACCCCCTAAGCCCGTCCGGCGTTTGAGGACTGAGGCGCGAAGCGCCGACAACGCCGGCCGCCAGGCAACACGGCGCAGGACCCACTCCCAGCCCGTCCGGCGTTTGAGGACGAGCGCCGCAAGCGCGATGCGGGCGCAGCCCGCAAGGGGGGCCCGGGGGCGCAGCCCCCGCAGCGTCACGCGACCAGCGGCCGGACGCAAAAGAAGAGCCGCGGAACTCGGCCCGCAGCGAACGCACCCCCACCCGAACCCCCACCGTGTAACGCTGTAATCACCCCACGCGAAAGGCAGAGACCGTGTCCGGCACAGTCTCCGAACCCGACCGCTCCGGCCAGGAGCGGACCGCCCCCCTCGACGCCTACTCCCGCGCCGTGACGTCCGTGGCAGCCGAGCTCACCCCGAAGTTGGCCGCGGTGAACGTTGCCCACCGCCGCCCCTGGGGCGACTTCGTCGCCGGCACCGGCTCCGCCGTGGTCTTCACGGACGACGGTTTCCTCCTCACGAACGCCCACGTCGTCGGCCACGCCGACGCCGGCACGGTCGACTTCGCGGACGGCACCACCGCGCCCTTCTACGTCATCGGCGCCGACCCGCTCTCCGACCTCGCGGTCATACGCGCCGACGCCCCGACCCCACCCCCCGCCCGCCTCGGCGAGGCGAACGCCCTGCGCGTGGGCCAACTCGTCGTGGCCGTGGGCAACCCGCTGGGTCTCACCGGCAGTCTCACCGCGGGCGTGGTGAGCGCCCTGGGCCGCTCACTGCCGACCAGTACGGGTTCGGCCGCCCGCGTGATCGACGACGTCATCCAGACCGACGCCACGCTCTACCCGGGGAGTTCGGGCGG
The DNA here is from genome assembly GCF_040680895.1 of Streptomyces sp. NPDC051940. NCBI lineage: Bacteria > Bacillati > Actinomycetota > Actinomycetes > Kitasatosporales > Streptomycetaceae > Streptomyces > Streptomyces sp. NPDC051940. The sequence continues at coordinate 7,190 of NZ_JBFAXR010000043.1, forward strand.
CGCGCTGGCGAACGCCGATGGCGAGGTCGTGGGCATCAACACCGCCATCGCGGGCATCGGCCTGGGCCTGGCGATCCCGGTCAACGACACGAGCCGCCAGATCATCGCCGCCCTCCTCTCCGACGGCCGGGTCCGCCGCGCCTACCTGGGCCTGGCCGGCACCCCCGCCCCACTGCCGCCACCCCTGCGCAACCGCTTCGGCCAGCGCGCGGGCCTGCGCATCGTCCAGATCGTCCCGCGCTCCCCGGCCGCCCGCGCCGGCCTGCGCACGGGCGACCTCCTGCTGACGGCGGCCGGCGAGCCGACGGCGAGCGCCCAGTCCCTGCAACGCCTCATGCTGGCCGACGCGATAGGCCACCCCATGCCCCTGACGGCCCTGCGCGGCGAGGCGCTGGTGGACGTGATCGCGATCCCGGCCGAACTCTCGGCAGACGACTGACCCCCACCCGAACAAACACACCCCACCCGAACAGGAACACGAATAACAGGCCCCATGGCCCACCGCCGTACCGGGGCCGCCGCAGCCCGCACCGCGGTTGTCAGACCCGCCCGCTACCTTCGCCGCATGGTCGAACTGGGTCCACACGCACACGAGCTGCACACCGTCATGATGCGGCCGTTGGCAGACGCGGAGGCACGGCTACAGCCGCGCGTCCAGGAGCTGTCCCCCCAGGAGCTGGGGGCACTGCTTCCCTCGGCGTACAAGGCACTGAACGGTGACGAGAGTGATCCCGCCCGCTTCACGGCGTTCGCGCTCATCCACGCCGACTCCGACCCCGAGTTCACCCCCGCGCAGTGCGCGGAGCTGTTCAGGGCACTGGCCACCAGGAGCTGGGGAAGCGACGTACAGGTGGCGGCAGCGGCGCTGGCCCGCTGCCCCGAGCCCTACGACCGCGAGGCGCTGGCCGCGCCCGCCCGCACCCTCACCCGCAAGGCACTGGACAGCAGCGCCGGCCAGGCGGTCTGGGCCGCCTCACCGGAGGCGTTCCTCGCGGTCGCCGCGTGCGCACCACCGGAGCTCGCCGCCCAGGCCCTGGCCCGGATACGGGAGGAGTTCGCGACGAGCCCGCTGCGCCTGGCACTGCTGGAGGACGGCGCACGCGGCGGACCACGCACCCTGGCCGGCCTGGCCGAGCTGGGGCGTTCCGGAATCCCCGTGCGCTGGCCGGTGCGCCGTGACGAGACAACGCAGGACGACCCCGAGGGATCCCGCCACATCCGGCGGGTGCTCGAGGCGGGGGCCGCGCACCTCGCCGCCATCCACGAGGGCCGGGTCCCGTACGTGTCCGACAAGGCGTTCCCCCCGGCCGACTGCGAGGCCCTCGCCCGGGCAGCGTGCGCTGCGCTGAGCCGGGACGAGCCCTGGGCCGGTGAGCTGCTGGCCGAGCTGCTGCCGAGGGCGTCGGTGGCGCCGACGGCCGCGAAGACACTCCCGTCGCAGAGTGCCTGCATCCGACTGGCGCACGCGGTGGAGGAGTACCCCACCCCGGAGGCGGTGGACGTGCTGCGCGAGGCGCGCCGGGTCGTGCGGCACGCGGGGGTCGCGAAGAAGCTGGACCGCTCGCTGCGCCGCGCCGAACGCGCCCTCGGCAGAAGACCCGACGCGGCCATCCGCCTCCCGGACCTGGGCATCGCCCAGGACGGCACCGTGCGTACGCCCGTCGGCGCGTACGTCGCCGTCCTCACGGTGTCGGACACGGCGGACCTGGCCTGGGAACGCGCGGACGGCACCCGGCTGCGCTCGCTCCCGGCGCCCGCCCGCCGCCACCACGCGGACGTGGTGGCGGCCGCCCGCGACCTGCTGGGCAAGGTCCGCGCCCAGATCCGCACGCTGACCCGGGCGTTGGAGGGTACGTACACGGCCGCCACGACGTATCGCTACGGCCGCTGGCGGGAGGGACTGGCCGCGCACCCGGTGGGCCGGTCGGTGACCGCCCGGCTGATCTGGGAGTACGCCGACACCCCGGGCCGCTGGACGGCGTTCCTGCCCGCCGACGGCCTGCCCGCCCTGGACGACGCCACCGCGGTGCGGCTGTGGCACCCGGTGCGGGCCACGCCCGAGGAGCGGGCGTACTGGCGGGACCGGGTGGTCGCGGGGGAGATCGCGCAGCCGTTCCGGCAGGCGTTCCGGGAGAGTTACGTCCCGGAGGAGACGGGGGCGAGGACGGACGTCTTCGCGGGCTTCGCCGTGCAGTTGGGTCCTTTGCTCGGGGTGGCGAAGGGCGAGGGCTGGGACGGGGAGTACGACGGGATCGGCCGGAGTTTCGGTGGTACGGAGGTGTTCCTGGACACGGGCAGGGCGTATGCGGGGATGACGGGCTGGTCGACGGTGGGCCCGGTGATCTTCGGCCGGCCGATCGCCGAACTGGACGCGGTGTCGGTCTCGGAGGCGTTGCGGGCCGTCGATCTGCTGGTCAGTGTCGGTGCGTTCGCGGTGGAGGAGGAGTACCCGGCCGGGTCCCCCGCAGCCTGGCGTGAACTGGACCGGCTCGGTGCGATACCCCTGACGCAGACCACCCGGGTCCGCCGCGAGGCGCTGGCCCGGGTGCTGGCCCCGCACATATCCGCGGGCCGGATCGAGGTGACGGACCGGCAGGTCCGGGTCGCCGGCCATGACGTCCATCTGGCGACGGGCCGGGTGACGAAGGACGGTGAGCAGGCGGAGGTGGGGCTGCCGCGTCGGCGGGGTGTGGTGCCGCTGCCGTTCCTGCCGTACGACGAGAAGCTGCTGGAGCGTGTGCTGTACACGGTGGAGGCGCTGCTCGCGGACGGCGGGCCCCGTCCGGGAACGGCCCCGGAACGGTCGGCCGGGGCACCGGTACGATCATCGTCATGACCGCTCCCCAGCCCACGATCGTCGCCACCTCCGGCGGACACCGCGCCGCGGCGCGCACCATGGTCGAGTTCAACGCCCTGGTGCATCACGCCGTCGAGCTGTCCGGGGTCCACGGGAGGCGTCCGCGCGTGTGCTACGTCGGGACCGCGATCGGCGACGCGGAGCACTTCGCGGCCCGGATGGCGGACGCGGCGCGGGTGGCCGGGTTCGATCTGACGCCCCTGAAGCTGTTCCCCATGCCCAACGTGGAGGACGTCGAGGGCACGGTCCTCGACCACGACGTCGTCTGGGTCATGGGCGGCTCCGTCGCGAATCTGCTGGCGGTGTGGCGGGTGCACGGGCTGGACGGGATCATGCGCCGCGCCTGGCAGGCCGGGGTGGTCCTCAGCGGGGTCAGCGCCGGGTCCATCTGCTGGTTCCAGGGCGGCACCACCGACTCGTACGGGCCCGAGCTGCGGCCCGTCACCGACGGGCTGGGCCTGCTGCCGTACGGCAACGGCGTGCACTACGACTCGGACGAGGGCCGGCGCCCGCTCATCCACCGGCTCGTCGCGGAGGGCACCCTGCCGCAGGCCCACTGCAGCGACGACGGGGTGGGACTGGTCTACCGCGGCACGGAGCTGGTGGAGGCCGTGACCGAGGTGCCCGGCAAGGGCGCCTACCGGGTCACCCGTGACGGCGACAAGGCCGTCGAGGAGCGCATCGAGCCCCGCATGCTGCCCGGCGTGTAACGCCGCGCGGGCGGGTCACCGCCGCCGGGCCGCCGACGCGATCGAGGGTCCCGACACGATCGAGGGCCCCGACGCGACATCGGCCACCGACGCCGCCCCGTCGTACCGCCGCAGCACCAGCCGCGCCACCTCCGGCGCCGCGCCCAGCACCGGTGCCAGCGCGAGGCCGAGGACGCCGTGCGGTGCGCCCTCGACCGGCGCGGCATCAGCGCCCGCACCCTCGGCCAGGTCCAGGGCCGGCGCGCCGAACTGGCCCTGCTGCGCGGCGAGTACGACGACGCGCGGCGCTGGCTCGCGGCGTCCACCGAGAGCTTCGGCTCGGTGTACCCCGAGCACCAGCACACCCTGCCGTGCGCCCGCACCGCCATCGGGATCGCCGCGGCGGACGGCCGCATCCTCGACGTACGCACCCTCGCCGAGGAGGCGCTCGGCGACGGCATCCCGCCCGGCCACCAGCGCTACGGCTGGCCTCTGCTGTACGCCGCCGCGGCGGCCGAGGCGGCGGCGCGCGGACTGCCGGTGGCGGAACTCGGCCGCGAGGCCGCGGTCGCCCGCATCCGCGAGGCGATGCGGGGGCTGCCGCAGTTCGTGCCCCTGTGGGCGGCGCGGGCGCTGATGACGGAAGCCGAACTCCTCACCGCCACGGGCAAGGACGCGGTCCCCCGCTGGGAGGAAGCCGTAGCGGCAGCCGAACCGCTCGGCCACCCCTGGCTGTTGGCGACCGCCCGCCTGCGGCTCGCGGAGGCCCTGGTCACGTCGGGCGGCACGGAAGCCCGCACGCGGGCGGGCGAACTGCTGCGCCGGGCGGAGTCAACAGCACGCTCGCTGGGCGCGGAGCCGCTGCGACGCCACGCGGAACGCCTCGCGGGCCGCGCCCGCATCCCGCTCCAGGACCAGGCCCCCACCCCCGCGTCCCCGGCGGACTCCCTGGGCCTGACGGCCCGCGAACTGGACGTCCTGCGGCTGGTGGCGACGGGCCGCAGCAACCGCCAGATAGCGGAGGAGCTGTTCATCTCCCCGAAGACGGCAAGCGTGCACGTCTCCAACATCCTCGCGAAACTGGGCGCCTCAGGCCGCGGCGAAGCAGCAGCAACAGCGCACCGCCTGGGCGTGTTCGACGCGGCGGTCTGAGCCGCGCCAAGCAACACCCGCCGCGGGCGCCGGGGGTCCGGGGGCGGAGCCCCCGGAAGCGTCCCCCTACGACACCGTCACCAGCAGAATCCGATCATCCCCGTCCCCCGGCGACCCCCGCCCATCCGTCTCGCTGGTGACCAGCCAAAGATCACCCGTGTCCGTCGCGACGACCGTCCGCAGCCGCCCGTACTCCCCCTCGAGGAACGACTGCGGATCCGCCACCAGCGACGCCCCGTCGAGGGGGATCCGCCACAGCCGCTCGCCCCTCAGCCCGGCCATCCAGATGCTGCCCTTGGCGTACGCGACGCCGCTGGGGGAGGCCTCGTCCGTCGACCACTGGGTGAGCGGGTCGACGTACGAGTCGTCGCCGGCCTTGCCCTCCACCTCCGGCCAGCCGTAGTTGGCACCGGGCTCGACGAGGTTCAGCTCGTCGTACGTGTTCTGGCCGAACTCCGAGGCCCACAGCCGCTTGTCCGCGTCCCAGGCCAGCCCCTGCACGTTGCGGTGGCCGTAGGAGTAGACGACGGAGTCCGGATCGGGATTGCGCGGGGCCGGCTCGCCGTCCGGCGTCATCCGCAGGATCTTGCCGCCCAGCGAGTCCTTGTCCTGGGCCAGCCCCCGGTCACCCGTCTCGCCCGTCCCCGCGTACAGCATCCCGTCCGGGCCGAAGGCGATCCGCCCCCCGTTGTGGATCGAGCCGCGCGGGATGCCCCGCAGCACGACGTCCGGCGCGCCGAGCTGCTGCCCCGCCGGCTTCTCCGGCTCGTACACCATCCGCACGATCCGGTTGTCCGAGTCGGACGTGAAGTACGCGTACACCATCCGGTCCTGCGGACTGACGGCCAGCCCCAGCAGCCCGCCCTCCCCGCCGGGGGCGACCCCCGGCACCTCGCCGACCTCGGTCTTCGCCCCGTCCGACGCGCGGACCCGGAAGATCTTCCCGGTGTCCCGGGAGGAGACGAGGAGATCGCCGCCGGGCAGCGGTGCGAGGCCCCAGGGGCTGTCGAGGCCGGTGGCCACGGTCGCCTTGACGGAGACGTCCCCCTTCGCGGGGGCGGCGGGCGCGCCGCCCGGCGATGCGGAGTCGTCACGGCCCGGACTGCCCGACTTCGACCCCGCCGTTCCCGACTCCCCGGGATCGTCCCCACCCCCCTCCGACGTACAGGCGGACAGGGAGAGGCCGACAGCGACGAGCACGGCGGTCAGGGTGCGGCGGCGCACGGTTGTGTCCTTTCGGTCGGCGGTCACTATCAGGACATCACACCGGGAGTACGTCGGTAGAGCTCAGGAGGTTCCACGGGTGACACCCACCGCCCGGCCGAGGCCCTCCGCCCCCCGGCGGGCCCTCCGACCCCGACCCCTCAGTCCCACGACCCCTTGGCCGCAGGCAGCGCCCCGATCTCCCCGAGGTCCGAGGCCGTCAGGGACACCCCGGCCGCCCCCGCGTTCTCCCGGACCCACCGCTCCCGCTTCGTCCCCGGCAGGGCGACCACGTGATCACCCTGCGCGAGCACCCAGGCGAGCGCCACCTGCGCCGGCGTCGCCCCGTGCCGTGCGGCGACCCGCCGCAGGCCGGCGACGATGGGCTGGTTCGCCGCCATCATCTCCGCCGTGAAGCGCGGATGCCGGGCCCGTACGTCGTCGGGTTCGAAGCCCGAGCCGGGTGTCAGCGTGCCGGAGAGGAAGCCGTTGCCGAGGGGCATCGCCGCCAGGAACGTGACGCCGCGCGCCCCGCACCACGGCACCAGCTCCGCGAGGGCCTCCGGCGACCACACCGACAGCTCCGCCTGCACCGCCGTCACCGGGAACACCTGCTGGACGCGCCGCAGCTGACGGATCGTCGCGTCGTGCATCCCCGCGCCGGCGCGCCGCTGCGCCCGCGCGCCCACCGCGCACATGCCCAGCGCCCGCACCTTGCCGGCCGTCACCAGCTCCGCCATCGCGCCCCAGGTCTCCTCGACGGGGACCTCCGGGTCGGCCCGGTGCAGCTGGTAGAGGTCGATGACGTCCGTCTGCAGCCGCCGCAGCGACGCGTCGCAGGCGCGGCGTATGTACTGCGGGCGGCCGTTCGCGACGAGATGCTGCTCGCCCACCAGGAGCCCGGCCTTGGTCGAGACGAACGCCTGCGCCCGGCGGGACCGCAACACCCTGCCCAGCAGCAGCTCGTTGGTGAACGGCCCGTACATGTCCGCCGTGTCGAGCAGGGTCGTCCCGGTGTCCACCGCGGCGTCGAGGGCGCGCAGCGATTCCTCGCCGCTGCGCTGCGAGGCCGTGTACGCCCAGCTCATCGGCATACAGCCGAGGCCCACGGCGCCCACCTCGAGCGACCCCGCGCCCATCTTCCTGCGCTCCACGCGGCCGGATCCCCTCCCTCCACTCGTGCGTGAGCACCCTAACGCCTCTCCGCGACGGCCTTCACCTGGGAATCTCCGAGGGTGCCCCGGCCCTCGGGCCGGGGAGGAATCGGACTCCTGCAAAGCGGGGCAGGGGTGCCCGGTACACCTTCCGGCTCCGTGTGTCGTCGAGTGCCCGCACCGCCCTGCTGGCCGAGTGGGACCGCTGCCGGTGGCTGTGGAACGAATGCGTGGCCAAGTCCCGTCAGGTGCACCAGCACAACCAGGCGCACCCCGGGGACGGGCTGACGTGCGGCCCGGCGCAGCTCGACAGGATGCTGACCGATGCCCGCACCCGCACCCCGTGGCTGCGGGAGGGTGCGAGCGTTCCGCAGCAGCAGACCATCCGGGACTTCGCAAAGTCCCGCGCCAAGGTGGTCAAGGACGTCCAGGCGCGGCTGCCGGTGCGGCAGCGTGCCGGGACGCGGTGGGGCACTGGTACGCCCCGTTCGTCGTCGCCGCACAGGCTGAGACGCTGCCTGCGACCGGCCGGGCACTCGGCGTGGACTGGGGCGTGAGCCAGACCGCCACCACCACGAGCGATGCCCACGACCTGCCGCACGCCGAGCACGGCAGGGCGGCAGCGCAGAAGCTGGCGCGGTATCAGCGGATGATGGCCCGCCGCCGGCCCGCGAGGGGGCAGGCCTCCTCGGAGGGCTACCGCAAGGCACAGAAGCAGGCCGCGAGGCTGCACAAGAAGGTGGCCCGACAGCGGGCCGACACCGCCCGGAAGTGGGCCAAGAAGGCCGCAAGCACGGGCGGGACATCCGTCTGGTGCATCCCGCGCACACCACCATGGACTGCGCGTCGTGCGGAGCGAGAACCAAGCACGCACTGCCTCTTTCGGAACGTACCTACACCTGCACCGTGTGCGGAGCCGTGTCCCCGAGGGACAAGAACTCCGCCCGCGTGATGCTGGTCCGGGCTGGTCTCAACCCGGCTGGTGCCGAGGGCGCAAGACCTCCGGGAGCGCAGCTCCCGCAGGCAGCCTGAGCCAGGAATCCCCCGCGCTCACGAGGGGGAGGATTCAAATAGCCTCTGACCATGACTTCTTCTGGACAGGTATGGCTGCCGATTCCGCCCGCCGAGATCGACGGGCTGCCCCCGGAGCTCGACTACGTCCGCTGGGACGCCGAGCCCGACTTCCCCGCGGACCCGGCCGACTGCGTCTTCTACGTGGCGCCCTACATGCAGAAGGCGCCCGTGAAGGTGCACCCCCTGCCGTACATGCACAAGCTGAAGGTGCTGCAGACGCTCACTGCGGGCGTCGACGCGTTCCTGCCCGCGCTCGCGACCATGCACCCCGGCATCCAGCTGTGCAACGCGCGCGGCGTGCACGAGGCCAGCACCGCGGAGATGGCCCTCACCCTCGTGCTGGCCTCGCTGCGCGGCATTCCCCAGTTCGTACGACGGCAGGACAAGCACGAGTGGCGCTCCGGCTTCCACCCCGCGCTCGCCGACAAGACGGTGGCGATCGTGGGCTACGGGGCCATCGGCAGCGCGGTCGAAGACCGGCTCGCGGGCTTTGAGTGCGCGCGGGTGCTGCGCTTCGCGCGCTCCTCTCGCGCAACACCGCGCGGGCCCGTCCACGCGATGGACGAGATCCCGGCGCTGCTGCCCGACGCCGACGTGGTCGTCCTCGTCACGCCGCTCACCGACGAGACGAGGGGCCTGGCAGACGCCGAGTTCCTCGCCCGGATGAAGGACGGCGCGCTGCTCGTCAACGTCGCCCGCGGCCCCGTCGTGGACACGAAGGCCCTGCTCGCGGAGGTGGAGTCGGGCCGGCTGCGGGCCGCCCTCGACGTGACCGACCCCGAACCGCTGCCGCCGGGCCACCCGCTGTGGGATGCTCCCGGCGTACTCATCAGCCCTCATGTCGGCGGCCCCACCTCCGCGTTCCTGCCCCGCGCCAAGCGGCTGCTGGCCGGCCAGCTGCAGCGCTTCGCGGCGGGGGAGCCACTGCACTACGTCGTCGCCGAGAGCTGACCGGCGCCGCCTCCCCGGCGGCCCGTTTCGCCGGGTGCCGGGTACCCCGGCGGCCCGTATCCGCAGGTGCGGCCGGGCCCCGTCGGCCCCGGCCCCCGGGCGCGGCCGGGCCCACGCGGCTCCGGCCCCTCCCGCCACGGGAACACCGCCCGGACGCCCGCCAGTTACGCTGCGTAGAAGAAGTATGTCCCTGAGTGACGGAACTGGTGTATCGTCCGGAACCGGGGGGTGCTCTCGATGAAGGCTGCGTGAATGCCGTGGGCGAATGGAACTCGAGGGGGGCGATGGGCGTGCACGGACAGTGGACCAGCTATCCGATTCCGAACCGGAGCAAGCGCTTCACCCTGGGCGCGCACGCGGGCCGCGGCGCCCGCCCTCGGTGGGAGGCGCGGTGAGTACGCTCGTCGGGACGGCCTTGCCGGCACAGCCCCGCCCGCCGCTGCGTGACCGGGCGGGCGTCCTGCCCCAGTTGGTGCTCGCGATCCTGTGCGGAGGGTATGCCTCGGGCGCCGCCCTGGGCTGGGGCTCGCCCCGCGCCGCCCTGATCATGGGCGACTTCGGGCTGAGCGCCGCTGCCTTCGCAGCGGCCTTCTCCTGTCTGCTGTACGCCCGTACGCAGCGCAGCCGGTTCCGCCCCGCGTGGCTGATGTTCGGCGTCTCGTCCTGCATGGCGGGCCTGGGGAACGGGATCTGGGGCTGGTACGAGGTGGTCCTCGGCCGGGACGTGCCGTCGCCGTCCCCGGCCGACTTCTGCTTTCTGCTCTTCGCGCCGCCCGCCGTCGTCGGCCTGCTGATCCTCGCCCGGCGTCCCGTCACCCGGGCCGGCTGGGTCTGCCTGGGCCTGGACACCTGGCTGATCGGCGGCTCGCTGCTGACCATCTCGTGGAGCGTCGCGCTGGCCCACGCCGCCGAGCGCAAGGGCGAGTCCGTCGCGGGGGTCGCCCTCTCCCTGGCCTATCCGCTGCTGGACATCGCGCTCGTGTCGATAGTGCTGGTCCTGCACTTCCGCCGGTCCGCCGCCAACCGCTCCGCGATCAACACCGCGATCGGCGCGCTGGCGCTGACCGTGCTCTGCGACGCGCTCTTCACCTCGCCGCTGCTCCACGACAACTACCGCTCGGGGCAGATGCTCGACGCCGGCTGGTTCGCAGGCTCCCTGCTGCTGGCGTACGCGCCCTGGGTGAGCCGGGTGTCCGCCGCCCGGTCGGCACAGGACCGGGACGCGGACCCGGGCGGTGAACGGCAGCCGCCGGGCGCCGACACCGCCGGCCGCGGGCGCCGTCCGATGGCCGGCCAGATCAGCGCCCTGGCCCCGTATCTGGCGGCGGGCGTGTGCACACTCGGCATCCTCTACAACGTGCTGAGCGGGCGGCGTATCGACCGGGTCGTGCTCTTCACCGCCTGCACGGTGGTGCTCGCGCTGGTGGTCCGGCAGGCGATCATGCTCCTCGACAACATCAGCCTCACCCAGGAACTCGCCCAGAAGGAGAACCACTTCCGCTCCCTGGTCCAGGGCTCCAGCGACGTGATCATGATCGCGGCGCCCACCGGGGTGCTGCGCTACGTCAGCCCGGCCGCCTCGGGGGTCTACGGCGTACGGGCGGAGGAGCTCGTCGGCTCCGAACTCGCCTCACTCATCCACCCGGAGGACCTCGGCCGGGTGCTGCACGAGGTGCGGAGATTCCTCGCCGCGCCGCCGGGGGAGGTGAGTTCGACCCGGATCGAATGCCGGTTCAAGGCCGGAAACGGCCGAGGCGGTGACGACGGCTGGCTCAATGTGGAGTCCACCGTCAACCGGCACCACGGCGGCCTGATCTTCAACAGCCGCGATGTCACCGAACGGGTGCGGCTCCAGGCGCAGCTGCAGCACAGCGCCTCGCACGACGCGCTCACCGATCTGCCGAACCGGGCCCTGTTCACCGAACGGGTGACCCAGGCGCTGGGCGGCCGCCGTACCACCGACCGCGTCGCCGAACGCGGTACGGCGGTGCTCTTCATCGACCTCGACGGCTTCAAGTCCGTCAACGACACGGTGGGCCACCAGGCCGGGGACGAGCTGCTGGTGATCGCCGCCCGCCGGCTGCAGGAGGCCGTGCGCGCGATGGACATCGCCTCCCGGCTCGGCGGCGACGAGTTCGCGGTGCTGATCCACGGCCAGGGCGACCGCGCGGCCCGCCCGGACCCCGGGCGGGCGGGTGACGCCGAGTACGACCGCGAGGTACGGATCTACGAGATCGCCGACCGGATCCGCGCGCGGCTCTCCGAGCCGTATCCCGTCGGCGGGGGAGTGGTGCGGGTGACGCCGAGCATCGGCGTCGCCTTCGCCGAACCGGGCATCACCCCGGCGGAGCTGATGCGCAACGCGGACCTCGCGATGTACCGGGCCAAGCAGGCGGGCAAGGCGCGTGTCGAGCTCTACGCCCCGCAGATGCAGGCCGACGTGGCGCGCCGTACGGAGCTCGCCAACCGGCTGAGCGCCGCGCTGCACGACGGCCAGTTCACGCTCTTCCACCAGCCCGTCGTGGAGCTCGCCACCGGCCGGCCCGCCGGGGTGATCGCGCTGCCCCGCTGGCGCTCGGCGCAGGGCATCGTGCACACGCCGGCGGAGTTCCTGCGGACGGTCGAGCGGGGCGCGGGCCAGGACGCTGCCCGTACGGCCGAGCTGGGCCGCTGGATGCTGGAGGAGGCAGTGCGGATGGCCGCCGAGCGGCACCGCGACGGCAGTCCGCTGCCCGTCACGGTCCGCATCCCGGCGCTGCGGCTCACCGACCAGGCGCTGCCGCCGCAGACCATCGCCTCGATGCTCTCCCGGCACGGGCTGCCGCCGGCCGTCCTCATGCTGGAGGTCTGCGACCACGACCCGCGAGCCGGTCTGGACGAGCTGGAGCGGCGCATCGTCGCCCTGCGCCATCTCGGCATCCGGATCTCCCTCGACGGCTTCGGCAACGGCCACGCCGCGATCGGCGCGCTGCGGCGGCTGCCGGTCGACGCGCTCAAGCTGGACCGCAGCCTGGTGGAGGGGCTCGACGAGTCGACCCGGCTCCGCAAGATCACCTCGGGTCTGCTGCGGATCGCCGGGGACCTGGGCCTGGACTCGGTGGCCGACGGGGTCGACCGCCCGGAGCAGATCGAGGTCCTCCGCGACCTCGGCTGCCGCCACGGCCTGGGCCTCGCCTTCTCCCCTCCCCTCGACGAACCCCAACTCCACCGCGCCCTGTCCAGCGGCCCGTTCACGGTCCCCACCCCCGTCCGACAGGGCGACACCTCAGAACCGGCCCTGAGGTAGCGGAACGACTCCCGAGCGGCCCCCGTCCCCGGGGAGGCCGCGAGCTCCCGCTCCCGCCGCGGGTCTCCCGCCGTGCCCCGGAGGCCGCAAGGCCTCCAGCCGCGCCCCCGCCCGCGGGCCGGCGCACCCGGACGGCCCGCCTCCGCCCCGGCAGGGGCGTCCGTTCGGGGTACCCCGCGGCGCCGTGCGGGGTTCGGGGTGTCGCCCCGTGGGGGGTGGTCGGGGTGGGGCGCGGTGCGGCGGGTGCGGTGGAGTGGTTGCGTGGGGGCGCGTGTGGGGCGCGCCGTACGACCCGGGCCGTGGGGACGGACAGCTGCTCGACCGGCGGCCGGGGCAGAGCCAGGGAGGTGGACCGGCGGTGACGCGGCGCGACGAGGGAAAGCCCACCGGAACGGGTGACCTCACCGCCCACATGGTGAGATACGCGTCCCATCCACTTGACACCCCGCAGAGGGCAGAGGCAAGGTCGTGGCCATGCGCACCCGAATTCTCGTACTTGGACAGCGCGTCGGCTGACTGCAACACACCGACGCGCTCCCCTCGCTTGCCACCCGGCACGAGGGGTTTTTTGTTGCACGGGCACCGTCCCGCCCCTCCCCGGTTCGAACCCTCACCGCACCATCGAGCAGACGAGAAGAGAAGCCGATGACCGAGCAGGCTCCCCCCAGGAGCGAGCCCCATCCGCAGCCGCCGCGAGCGCGCACCGCGGCCGGCTCGCAGCCCACCCCGATCTCCGAGGCCATGACGGGCGCGCAGTCCCTCATCCGGTCCCTCGAGGCCGTAGGGGTCGACACGGTCTTCGGTATCCCGGGCGGCGCGATCCTCCCCGCGTACGACCCGCTGATGGACTCGGTCAAGCTGCGGCACATCCTCGTCCGCCACGAGCAGGGCGCCGGCCACGCGGCCACCGGCTACGCGCAGGCCACCGGCAAGGTCGGCGTCTGCATGGCCACCTCCGGACCGGGCGCCACCAACCTGGTCACCCCGATCGCCGACGCCCACATGGACTCCGTCCCGATCGTCGCGATCACCGGCCAGGTCGCCTCCAAGGCGATCGGCACGGACGCCTTCCAGGAGGCGGACATCTGCGGCATCACGATGCCGATCACCAAGCACAACTTCCTGGTCACCAAGGCCGAGGACATCCCGAAGACGATCGCCGAGGCCTTCCACATCGCGGCCACCGGCCGCCCCGGCCCGGTCCTGGTCGACATCGCCAAGGACGCCCTGCAGGCCAAGACCGTCTTCACCTGGCCGCCGAAGAACGACCTGCCCGGCTACCGCCCGGTCACCAAGCCGCACTCCAAGCAGATCCGTGAGGCCGCCCGCCTGATCACCGAGGCGAAGCGCCCCGTGCTGTACGTCGGCGGCGGCGTGCTGAAGGCCCGCGCCACGGCCGAGCTGAAGGTGCTGGCCGAGCAGACCGGCGCCCCGGTCGTGACGACGCTGATGGCGCTGGGCGCCTTCCCCGACACCCACGGACAGCACCTGGGCATGCCCGGCATGCACGGTTCCGTCGCCGCGGTGACCGCCCTGCAGAAGTCGGACCTGATCGTCGCCCTCGGCGCCCGCTTCGACGACCGCGTCACCGGGAAGCTGGACTCCTTCGCCCCGTACGCCAAGATCATCCACGCGGACATCGACCCCGCGGAGATCGGCAAGAACCGCGAGGCGGACGTGCCGATCGTCGGCGACGCCCGCGAGGTGATCGCCGACCTGATCGTCGCCCTGCAGGCCGAGGCGGGCCAGGGCAACAGCGGCGACTACACCGAGTGGTGGGAGCAGCTCGACCGCTGGCGCAAGACGTACCCGCTGGGCTACGAGAAGCCGGCGAACGGCCAGCTCTCCCCGCAGCAGGTCATCCAGCGCCTCGGCCAGCTGGCCCCGGCGAGCACCATCTACGCGGCGGGCGTCGGCCAGCACCAGATGTGGGCCGCCCACTTCATCGACTACGACCGGCCGGGCACCTGGCTCAACTCCGGCGGCGCCGGGACCATGGGCTACGCGGTCCCCGCGGCCATGGGCGCGAAGGCCGGGCAGCCGGACCGCACCGTGTGGGCGATCGACGGCGACGGCTGCTTCCAGATGACCAACCAGGAACTGACCACCTGCGCCCTGAACAACATCCCGATCAAGGTCGCCATCATCAACAACGGCGCCCTCGGCATGGTCCGCCAGTGGCAGACCCTGTTCTACAACCAGCGCTACTCCAACACCGTGCTGCACTCCGGCCCCGAGGCCGACGGCAAGCAGCCCAGCGCCGGCACCCGCGTCCCGGACTTCGTGAAGCTGTCCGAGGCCATGGGCTGCGTCGCCATCCGCTGCGAGTCCCCGGACGAGCTGGACAAGGTGATCGAGGAGGCGAACGCGATCAACGACCGCCCGGTCGTGATCGACTTCATCGTCCACGAGGACGCCCAGGTCTGGCCGATGGTCGCGGCCGGCACCTCCAACGACGAGATCCTGGCGGCGCGCGGCGTCCGTCCGGACTTCGGCGACGGCGAAGACGACTGAGAGCGAAAGGTACGTACAGACCATGTCCAAGCACACGCTCTCCGTCCTGGTGGAGAACAAGCCCGGCATCCTCGCCCGGATCTCCGCCCTGTTCTTCCGCCGCGGCTTCAACATCGACTCCCTCGCCGTGGGCACCACCGAGCACCCCGACATCTCCCGCATGACCATCGTGGTGAATGTCGAGGACCAGCCGCTGGAGCAGGTCACCAAGCAGCTCAACAAGCTGGTCAACGTGCTGAAGATCGTCGAACTCGAGCCGACCGCTGCGATCCAGCGGGAGCTCGTCCTGGTGAAGGTCCGCGCCGACAACGAGACCCGCAGCCAGGTCGTCGAGATCGTCCAGCTGTTCCGCGCCAAGACCGTCGACGTCTCCCCGGAGGCCGTCACGATCGAGGCGACGGGCAGCGCCGACAAGCTGGAGGCGATGCTGAAGATGCTCGAGCCGTACGGCGTCAAGGAACTCGTGCAGTCCGGCACGATCGCCATAGGGCGCGGCGCCCGGTCCATCACGGACCGCTCGCTGCGGGCCCTCGACCGCAGCGCGTAACCCGCCACCCGCGGCGGCTGTTAACCCCCGTCAACAACCCCCAGAAGTCCCCCGCCGTACCCCGCGTACGGTGGGGGCAGCCCGCAAGATTCAAGGAGAGACCCGAAGTGGCCGAGCTGTTCTACGACGACGATGCCGACCTGTCCATCATCCAGGGCCGCAAGGTCGCGGTTCTCGGCTACGGCAGCCAGGGCCACGCCCACGCCCTGTCCCTGCGCGACTCGGGCGTCGACGTCCGCGTCGGTCTGCACGAGGGCTCGAAGTCCAAGGTCAAGGCCGAGGAGCAGGGCCTGCGCGTGGTGACCCCCGCGGAGGCCGCCGCCGAGGCCGACGTGATCATGATCCTGGTCCCGGACCCGATCCAGGCCAAGGTCTACGAGGAGTCCGTCAAGGACAACCTGAAGGACGGCGACGCGCTGTTCTTCGGCCACGGACTGAACATCCGCTACGGCTTCATCAAGCCCCCGGCCGGCGTCGACGTCTGCATGGTCGCCCCGAAGGGCCCGGGCCACCTCGTGCGCCGCCAGTTCGAGGAGGGGCGCGGCGTGCCGTGCATCGCGGCGGTCGAGCAGGACGCCACCGGCAACGCGTTCGCGCTGGCCCTGTCCTACGCCAAGGGCATCGGCGGCACCCGGGCGGGCGTCATCAAGACGACCTTCACCGAGGAGACCGAGACCGACCTCTTCGGCGAGCAGGCCGTCCTCTGCGGTGGCGCGTCCGCGCTGGTCAAGGCGGGCTTCGAGACGCTGGTCGAGGCCGGTTACCAGCCGGAGATCGCGTACTTCGAGTGCCTCCACGAGCTGAAGCTCATTGTGGACCTGATGTACGAGGGCGGCCTCGAGAAGATGCGCTGGTCGGTCTCGGAGACCGCGGAGTGGGGCGACTACGTCACGGGTCCGCGGATCGTGAACGACCAGACCAAGGCCGAGATGAAGAAGGTCCTCGCGGAGATCCAGGACGGGACCTTCGCCAAGGACTGGATGCAGGAGTACGCGAACGGGCTGCCGCGCTACAACGAGTACAAGAAGCGCGACGCGGACCACCTCATCGAGACCACGGGCAAGGAGCTGCGCAAGCTCATGTCGTGGGTGGACGACAAGGACGCGTAACCCGCGCAGGGGCGCCCCCGCACGGTTCGTCGTGTCACGCTGCGGGGGCCCCGCCCCCGGCCCCCCATCCGCTTCCGCGGAGCGCGCGTCCCCGCCGAACGCTGCGGGGGCCTCGCCCCCGGCCCCCCATCCGCTTCCGTGGTGCGTGCGTTCGCGCCGAATGCTGCGGTCCGCTGCGCCCACCCGTGCCGCCCTGCGGCACGCCTGCCCGCAGCTAGCACGACGCTCGCCCCCGTGCCCGAACATCCCACCACCCGCACAAGCCTGCGCCCGGTAGCATCCGCACACCGTCGCAAGCCTGCGCCCGGTCGCGCCCGTGCACCGTCGCAAGCCTGCGCGCGGTCGCATCCGCGTGCCAGCGCAAGCCTTCGGGGCGGTCGCGCCCGTGTGCCTGCGCAAGCCTGCGGGGCGGTCGCGCCCATGCACCAGCGCAAGCCTGCGGGCAGTCGCGCCCGCGCACCGTCGCAAGCCTTCGGGGCGGTCGCGCCCGCGCACCGTCGCAAGCCTTCGGGGCGGTCGCGCCCATGCACCGGCGCAAGCCTGCGGGCAGGCGTGCCGCAGGGCGGCACGGGTGGGCGCAGGCGAACCGCAGCGGTCGGCGCGAACGCAAGCACAGCACACGCCCGCCGCAGGCGAACCGCAGACAAGGGGGCGGAAACCGCCGGCCCGCCGCAGGCGGCTCGTACGGGTGATCCCGTGCCAACCCTGGCGGAACAGGGACCCCACCCCGATACACTGCGAAGCACAAGCGCGTGCCAGGCCCACAGCGTCGTGTGTCCTCGGGGCCGACAAGGCCCCATTGCGCTGCCACCAACCTCCACCGCCGCGGCCGTCGGGACGGCCGTCCGCAATGGACCTGTGAGGACCACGTGAGCGTTACCAGCACGAATCGTCCCAAGCCCGTCGTACTCATCGCCGAAGAACTGTCCCCGGCGACCGTGGACGCGCTCGGCCCCGACTTCGAGATCCGCCACTGCAACGGCGCGGACCGCGAGGAGCTGCTCCCCGCGCTGAAGGGCGTCGACGCCATCCTCGTGCGCAGCGCCACCAAGGTGGACGCCGAGGCGATCGCCGCCGCCGACCGGCTGCGGGTCATCGCCCGCGCCGGCGTGGGCCTCGACAACGTCGACGTCTCCGCCGCGACGAAGGCCGGCGTGATGGTCGTCAACGCCCCGACGTCGAACATCGTCACCGCCGCCGAGCTGGCCTGCGGCCTGATCATCGCCTCCGCCCGCAACATCCCGCAGGCCAACACCGCCCTGAAGAACGGCGAGTGGAAGCGCAACAAGTACACCGGCGTCGAGCTGAGCGAGAAGACCCTCGGCGTCGTCGGCCTCGGCCGGATCGGCGTGCTGGTCGCCCAGCGCATGTCCGCGTTCGGGATGAAGATCGTCGCGTACGACCCGTACGTCCAGCCCGCCCGCGCCGCGCAGATGGGCGTGAAGCTGCTGAGCCTCGACGAGCTGCTGGAGGTCGCGGACTTCATCACCGTGCACCTGCCGAAGACCCCCGAGACCCTCGGCCTCATCGGCGACGAGGCGCTGCACAAGGTCAAGCCGCACGTGCGGATCGTCAACGCCGCCCGCGGCGGCATCGTCGACGAGGAGGCCCTGGCGGCCGCCCTGAAGGAGGGCCGCGTCGCCGGCGCCGGCCTCGACGTGTACGCCGTCGAGCCCTGCACGGACTCGCCGCTGTTCGAGTTCGACAGCGTCGTCGCCACCCCGCACCTCGGCGCCTCCACCGGCGAGGCGCAGGAGAAGGCGGGCATCGCCGTCGCCCGGTCCGTGCGCCTCGCGCTCGCCGGCGAGCTGGTGCCGGACGCGGTCAACGTCCAGGGCGGCGTGATCGCCGAGGACGTACGCCCCGGCCTGCCGCTCGCCGAGAAGCTCGGCCGGATCTTCACCGCGCTGGCGGGCGAGGTCGCCGTCCGGCTCGACGTCGAGGTCCGCGGCGAGATCACGCAGCACGATGTGAAGGTGCTGGAGCTCTCCGCCCTCAAGGGCGTCTTCGAGGACGTCGTCGACGAGACCGTCTCGTACGTCAACGCCCCCCTGTTCGCGCAGGAGCGCGGCGTCGAGGTGCGGCTGACCACGAGCAGCGAGTCCCCGGAGCACCGCAACGTCGTCACCGTGCGCGGCACGCTGTCCGGCGGCGAGGAGGTCGCGATCTCCGGCACGCTGGCCGGGCCGAAGCATCTGCAGAAGATCGTCGGCGTCGGCGAGCACGACATCGATCTGGCGCTGGCCGACCACATGGCCTTTTTCCGCTACGCCGACCGCCCCGGCGTCGTCGGCACCCTCGGCCGCATCCTCGGCGAGGCCGGTATCAACATCGCCGGCATGCAGGTCTCCCGGGCCGAGGAGGGCGGCGAGGCGCTGGTGGCGCTCACCGTCGACTCGGCGATCCCGGCGAACGTACTCGGCGAGATCGCGGGCGAGATCGGCGCCACCTCGGCGCGCGGTGTGAACCTGACGGACTGACGCCGGACGGGACGGCACGGGACGGCGGCTGCGGGCCCGGTCCGGTGGGGTGCACCACCCCACCGGACCGGGCCCGTGGCGTCGGTGCGGGGGCAGGACGGGCGCTCCGCCGTACGAAGTGGAGGATCACCCCGCCTCCGCCTCTCACTTCCCCCCGGAGAGATGAGATCTCCCCACCTGGTCCTTACGGTGGGAGCAACTGGAGGAAATCCCTACGGCTGGGGAGAGTCATGAGCGGCGGGACACGGATGCGGTCGGACGCGCAGCGCAACCGCGCGCAGCTGATCCGGGCCGCGCGCGAGGTCTTCGTCGGCGTCGGGCCGGACGCCCCGCTGGAGGAGATCGCCCGCCGGGCCGGAGTGGGCATCGCCACCCTCTACCGGCGCTTCCCCACCCGCGAGGACCTGATCCGGGGCGTAGCAGTGGACACGCTGACGGATCTGCTGACGGCGCTGGACAAGCTGCGCGCCCTCGGACTCGACCCGTACGAGGTGCTGCGCCGCTTCATGCACACCGCCCTCGACATGCGGATCGGCGCGGTGATGCCCGCCATCGCCGGCCGGTTCGCGATCGAGGAGGTGCTGCGCGGCGTCGGGCGCGACGCGATGCTGCCGCTGCACGAGCAGCTGGTCGAGGCCCAGGCCGAGGGGCTGATCCGCAAGGACGTGGTGCTCGGCGACATCACGCTGATGATCATCAGGCTGAGCCGGCCGCTGCCCGGTGACGACATCCCCGAGGACCGGGGTATCGCGCACCGGCAGCTGGAGGTCTACCTCGACGGCCTCCGCCCGGCCGCGGCCCGCGAACGCACCACCCGGCTGCCGAGGCCGGCGGTGGGACCCGGCTGGTTCGCGAAGATCCGCGACCGGATCGCCCGCGGCGGCGGCGCGGAGTCCCCGCCGGCCGCCTCCTAGCAGGGACGCCCACCTCCGTACACCCGCATACGCGCACGACACGCATGACCGCACGGGAAAGGTTATGTCATGAGCACTTCACAACCCTCGATCTCGAAGAGTGGCGGTCCCCCCGACCGCTGGCTCGCCCTCGTCTTCATCGGGCTCGCCCAGCTGATGATCGTCCTCGACGTCACGATCGTGAACATCGCCCTCCCCTCCGCCCAGCGCGACCTGGGCATCTCCGACGGGGACAAGGCGTGGGTGATCACCGCGTACACCCTGGCCTTCGGCGGGCTGCTGCTGCTCGGCGGGCGCGTCGCCGACTACGCCGGGCGCCGGCGGGCGTTCCTCGTCGGGCTGGTGGGCTTCGCCGGCGCCTCGGCGCTGGGCGGAGCGGCACCCGGCTTCGGGACGCTGCTCGCCGCGCGCGGGCTGCAGGGTGCGTTCGCCGCGCTGCTGGCGCCGGCCGTCCTCTCCCTGCTCACCGTGAACTTCACCGAACAGCGGGACCGGGCCAAGGCGTTCGGGATCTTCGGCGCGATCGCCGCGGGAGGCGGCGCCGTCGGACTGGTGGTGGGCGGCTTCCTCACCGAGTATCTGGACTGGCGCTGGTGCCTGTACGTCAACGTGCCGATCGCCGTGGTCGCCGCCCTCGGCTGGCGCTTCCTGCCCGCCGACACCCCCCGCGAGGGCGCGCGCGGCCGGATCGACGTCCCCGGCGCCCTGCTCGCCGTGACCGGACTGGTCGCGGTTGTCTACGCCTGCAGCGAGGCCGAGTCGGAGGGCTGGGGCTCCGGCCCCGTCACCGGTCTGCTGGCCCTGGGCGCGCTGCTCCTGGCCGGGTTCGTGCTGGTGGAGCGGCGTGCGCGGCAGCCGCTGCTGCCGCTGGGCGTGGTCGCCAGCCGGACCCGGGGCAGCGCCTATCTGGCGGTGGCGCTGGCGGTGGTCGGCATGTTCGGCATGTTCCTCTTCCTCACCTACTACATGCAGGTCGTGAAGGGCTATTCGGCCGTCCTGACCGGCACCGCCTTCCTGCCGCTGACCGCCGGTGTGCTGGTCGGCGCCGGCGGGATCGCCACCCGGCTGCTGCCAAGGGTCCCGCCGCGGGTGCTGCTGGTGCCCGGCCTGCTGCTGGCCGCCGCCGGTACGGGCTGGCTGACCCGGATCGAGGCGTCCACGTCGTACGCGGCCGGGGTGCTGCCCGCGGAGCTGCTGGTGGGCGTGGGCATGGGCCTGGTGATGGCCCCCGCGATGAACTACGCGACCCACGGCGTACGGGACGAGGAGGCCGGCATCGCCTCGGCCACGGTCAACACCTCGCAGCAGATCGGCGGTTCGATCGGCACGGCGGTGCTCAACACGGTGGCCACCAGCGCCGCCGCGGACTTCCTCGCCGGGCGGCGGCCGACGCCGGAGCTGGTGAACGACGCGCTGGTGGACGGCTTCGCCGCGGCGTACGGGGTGGCGAGCGTGGTGCTGGTCGGCGCGGCGGTCGTGATCGCGGTGCTGATGAACACGCCGCGCCCCGACGCCTCGAAGGCGGCGGCGGGTGCGCACGGGGCGGCGGTGCACGTGGGTTAGCGCCGACGGCCGAGGGCCCGGCCCCGTCCCGCGGTGTACGCGGGTGGGGCCGGGCCCTCGGCGTGCGCGGGGCTCACGCCCGTACGGGCTCGAGCTCCGGCTCGGGTGCCGTGTCCGGCGCCGGCGACGCCTCCCGCAGGTGGCGCAGGGTCGCCGTGGCGACCGCCGCGCCGAGCAGCAGGACCAGCGCCCCGCCGACCGCGGCCCAGTGCATCCCGTTCGTGAACGCCTCGCGGGCCGCGGCCAGTACGGAGTCACCGGTGGGGCCGGGCAGGCCGGCGGCGGTCTGGGTGGCACCGCCGAGGGTCTCGCGGATGCCGTGCAGGGCCTCGGCCGGCAGCCCGGTGGGGGCGTTCGCCTCGACGTCCGCCCGGTAGACCGCGGTGCCGATCGACCCCAGCACCGCCATACCCAGCGCGCCGCCGAACTCGTGGCCGGTCTCCATCAGCGAGGACGCCGAACCGGCCTTCTCCGCCGGGGCCAGGGCCAGGGCGAGGTCGTTGACCAGGGCGATGACCGCCACGATGCCGCTCGCCAGCACCGCCGCGCCGACCAGCACCAGCCACAGGGAGTCCGTGCCGACCAGGGCGAGGATGCCGTAGCCCGCCGCGCCGACGACGAAGCCGCCGGTCACGACGTACGCCCGGTTGACCCGCTGCGCCAGGACCGTCGAGGCCGGAGCGGCGAAGCCCACCGCCACCGACGGCGCCAGCGACCACAGCGCGGCCTCGAGCGGGCCCATCCCCAGCACGGACTGCAGATACTGCGTGGTGAAGAACGCGGAGCCCATCATGGCGAACGTGGCCAGCGTGGTGAGCGAGATGGCGGCGCCGAACCCCTTGCGGCGGAACAGCTCGCGGCTGATCATCGCGTCGGTACGGCCGCGCTGCCGCCGTACGAACAGCGCCCCGAAGACCGCGCCCGCCGCGAGCGACACGGCGGAGAGCGTGCTGTAGCCGTCCGCGGCGAACTCCTTCAGCCCGTAGATCAGCGGCAGCACCGCCGCCATCGACAGCGGCACGCTCACCCAGTCGAAGCGGCCCGGAGCCGGGTCCCTGAACTCGGGCACCAGCACGGGCGCGAGGACCAGGAGCATCACCATCGCGGGGACGTTGACGAGGAAGACCGAGCCCCACCAGAAGTGGTTCAGCAGGAAGCCGCTCATCACGGAGCCCAGGGCGATGCCGCCGGCCATCACGCCGGAGAAGATCCCGATCGCCGTGGAGCGCTGCTTGTCGTCCCGGAACATGTTGCGGACCAGGGCCATCGTCGAGGGCATCAGCGTGGCGCCGCCGATCCCCAGCACGGCGCGGGCGGCGATCAGCATCTCCGCGCTCTGCGCGTACGCCGCGGCGACCGACGCCGCGCCGAAGGCCAGCGCGCCGAGGAGCAGCAGCCTGCGGCGGCCGATCCGGTCGCCCAGCGAGCCCATCGTGATGAGCAGGCCGGCGAGGGCGAAGCCGTAGACGTCGAAGATCCACAGCTGCTGGGTGGCGCTGACGTCGAGGGTCCGGCTGATCTCCGGGATCGCGAAGAACAGGACCGAGACGTCCATGGAGACGAGGAGGAGGGGGAGCAGCAGGACGGCCAGTGCGGTCCATTCCCTGCGTCCGGCGCGGGCGTTGGGCGTCGAGTTCGTCGTCATGGCTGCGACTGTACACACGTCTTAAACGAGTGTCTAGTACGTACGTCTAATACGTCCGTACGCTACTCTCTGCCCATGGGACACCGCGAAGACCTGCTTCAGGGCGCGAAGCGCTGCCTGCTCGAAAAGGGCTGGACGCGCACGACGGCCCGCGACATCGTCGCCGCCTCCGGGGCGAACCTCGCCTCGATCGGCTACCACTACGGCTCGAAGGACGAGCTGATGGGCCAGGCGTATCTGGCCCTGATGGAGGAGTGGGGCCAGCGCGTCGCCGCGCTGACCAAGGAGACCGGCCTGCCGGACGATCCGGTGGCCCGGCGCGCGGCGATGTGGGACGCGATGCTGCGGGGCGTCGGGGAGAACCCCGGCTTCTGGCAGGCGCAGTTGGAGGTCATCAGCCAGCTGGGGCACCACGAGAAGCTCAAGGACTTCTTCGTCAAGGCGATGCCGATGGGCTGGGAGGGGATGCTCGAACTCTTCGAGGACATCCCCGAGGGCGCGGCGTCCCAGGAGCTGATCGACAGCGTCGGCTGGCTCTACAGCGCCCTCTTCGCCGGGATGTGGGTGCAGCACCTCATCTCACCCGACCGGACCCCGTCGGGCGCGGTGATCGAGGAGAGCCTGCGGCGGATCGTGGAGGGGAAGGTGGCGCGGGGGTAGGCGGGCCCGCCGTGGGGCGCTACAGCCGCGCGGCCTTCAGCGCCATGTGCAGCAGCAGGCGGTCCTCGCCGGAGTCCAGGTCGAGGCCCGTGAGTTCGGTGACCCGGCGCAGACGGTAGTACAGCGTCTGGCGGTGGATCGCCAGCTCCGACGCCGCCCGTCCCGCCTGGCCCGCGCAGTCGAGGAACACCTCCACCGTGCGCGCCAGCTCCGCGTGCGCCGGCGCCAGGAGCACCCGTACCGCCGGATCCGGTGACGCCGCCGCGGGGAGCCAGGTGAGCAGGCGGTACGGGCCCGCGTCCGCCCAGCGCAGCACCGGGCCCAGCGCCGGGTCCGCCCGGCCCGCGCGGGCCGCGGCCAGCGCCTCGTGCCAGGCCGCGGCGAGGTCCGCGACCCCGACGCGTACATCCCCGATCCCCGCCCCGGGCCTGGCGGCGCCGCCCGCCGCCCGCGGCGACTCCAGCAGCCGCAGCGCCGCCTTGACGGCCGGCTCCGGCGCCCCGGCCGTGCGCAGCCGGACCAGCGCCGCCAGTGCGGAGGCGTGCCCCGCGCCCGCCCCGGCAGGGCGCACGGCGCACGCCGCCACCACCCCGGGCGCCGACGGCGCCGACAGCGCCTCGCCGTCCCCGCCCTCGTCCCACGGCGCCACCGCCACCAGCGCGAGCGGACCGTCCGCCGCCGGTCCGAGGGCCGCGCGCAGACCGGCCTGTGCCGCCGTACGCCCGGTCGCCGGGCCGGTGACGAGGTCCCGCAGCAGCGCGCCGGTCTCCGCGCCCGAGCGGACCTCCGCCGCCAGCAGCGCGCCGATCCGGGTGGCCGTCTCCATCGCCTGGGCGATCCGCGGGTCGGCCGGGACGCCGGGACCGCCGAGCTCCACGTCCGCCAGATGGCCGTCGTCGAGCACCCAGACGTACCCCTGGACCACCCCGCCGTGCCGGGCGGGCAGGCAGATGCGGCCCCGTATCACTCCGGCGGAGGGATCCGGCGGGATCCGCAGCGGGCCCGTCGCCCGCGCGATGCCGAACGCCTCGAACCACGCCCGTACCGCCGCCGTCGAGCGGCGCTGCAGGATCGAGCGGGTGCGTACGGGGTCCATCAGCGAGGTGTCGTCGTCGCCCGTGTCGTGCGCGCCGAAGGCGATCAGGCCGAAGTCGCGGTCCTCCAGGGTGGCCGGTGCCTCGAGGGCGGACGAGATCTCGTCGACCAGTGGCTGATAGTCCCCGCGCATACCGGAAACCCTCTCATACATATGTATGAGGCGGTGGCAGCGGATGCGTGACAGGTGTCGATGGCTCAGGATCGGAGCGATCCTTAGATTTCACGGTGGCTTTCCTTGCGCGTCCCACAGGCGTGCTCACCACAGCCGGCGCCGCCACCCGCGGCGTCGTTCGGTCAGGCGCCGCGACCAGCGGCTCCGACGACACCGGCGCCGGTACCCCCGGCGCCACCACAAGATCTCTGGGAGGTGCCCCGTGCTGGGTCCCGTGCTTCTCGCTGCGTCGCGCAGCGACCGTATGCGCAAGATCGTCGCGGCCGCCCCGGTCACCAAGCCCGTGGTGAACCGGTTCGTCGCGGGTGAGCAGCTGGACGACGCGGTCGGCGCCGTGCAGGACCTCGACGCACGCGGTATGGAGGTCACCCTCGACTTCCTCGGCGAGGACATCACCGACCCCTCCGAGGCCCTGCGCACCCGGGACAACTACCTCCGCCTCGCCGAGGCACTCAAGGACGCCGGCCTCGGGCCGCGCGCCGAGATGTCCGTGAAGCTGTCCGCCTTCGGCCAGGCGCTGACCGGCGGCCACGACATCGCCCTGGCGAACATCCGGCCGGTCGTCGAGGCCGCCGCCGCCGCGAACACCACGGTCACCCTCGACATGGAGGACCACACCACCGTCGACTCGACGCTGGCGATCCTCGAGGAGCTGCGCCGCGAGCACCCGCAGACCGGTGCCGTCGTCCAGTCGTACCTCTTCCGCACCGAGGAGGACTGCCACCAGCTGGCGACCTCCGGCTCGCGGGTGCGGCTGGTGAAGGGCGCGTACAAGGAGCCCGCCACCGTCGCCTTCCAGGACAAGCGCGAGGTCGACCGGGCGTACGTGCGCTGCCTGAAGATCCTGATGGCCGGCGAGGGCTACCCGATGATCGGCTCGCACGACCCGCGCATGATCGCCATCACCCAGGAGATGGCGCGCCGGTTCGGCCGCAAGCTCGACGAGTACGAGTTCCAGATGCTGTACGGCATCCGCGAGAGCGAGCAGGAGCGGCTGGTCGCCGAGGGCCACCGGATGCGCGTGTACGTGCCGTACGGCACCGACTGGTACGGCTACTTCATGCGCCGCCTCGCGGAGCGCCCCGCGAACCTGGCGTTCTTCCTCCGCTCGCTCGTCAGCCGCGGCTGAAGTCCCTCAACCCGTAAGGAGCTACGGCAACCATGGACGCTGTGACCCAGGTCCCCGTACCGGTCAACGAGCCGGTCCACTCGTACGCCCCGGGCAGCCCCGAGCGGGCCCGCCTGGAGGCCAAGCTCAAGGAGCTGGCCGAGAACCCCATCGACCTGCCGATGACCATCGGCGGCGAGAAGCGCATGGCCGGCGGCGAGAGCTTCACCGTCGTCCAGCCGCACGACCACAAGTCGGTGCTCGGCACCTCCGCGCACGCCACCCAGGCCGACGCCCAGGCCGCCGTCGACGCGGCCCTGGCCGCCGCCCCGGCCTGGCGCGCGATGTCCTTCGACGACCGCGCCGCGATCATCCTGAAGGCCGCGGACCTGCTGGCCGGCCCGTGGCGCGAGACGCTCGCCGCGTCCACCATGCTCGGCCAGTCGAAGACCGCCCAGCAGGCGGAGATCGACACCCCGTGCGAGCTCGTCGACTTCTGGCGCTTCAACGTCCACTTCGCCCGGCAGATCCTCGCCGAGCAGCCCCTGGCCCAGTCGCCGGGCGTGTGGAACCGCTCCGACCACCGTCCCCTCGAGGGCTTCGTCTACGCGATCACGCCGTTCAACTTCACGGCCATCGCGGGCAACCTGCCCACCGCCCCCGCCCTGATGGGCAACGTGGTGGTCTGGAAGCCGTCGCCGACGCAGACGCACGCCGCGGTGCTGCTCATGCAGCTGCTGGAGGAGGCGGGCATGCCTCCGGGCGTGATCAACCTCGTCACCGGTGACGGCATCGAGGTCTCCAAGGTCGCCCTGGAGCACCCGGACCTCGCGGGCATCCACTTCACCGGTTCCACCAAGACCTTCCAGTACCTGTGGAAGACGGTCGGCAACAACATCGAGAAGTACCGCACGTACCCGCGGCTCGTCGGTGAGACCGGCGGCAAGGACTTCCTCGTCGCCCACCCGTCGGCGGACCACGCGGTCCTCAAGACGGCCATCACCCGCGGTGCGTTCGAGTTCCAGGGCCAGAAGTGCAGCGCGCTGTCGCGGGCGTACGTCCCGGCGTCGATCTGGAACGCGGGCTTCAAGGAGGAGCTGGCGGCCGAGGCCGAGGGCCTGTCGATGGGCCCGACGTCCGACCTGTCCAACTTCATGTCGGCCGTGATCGACGACCGCTCGTTCGCCAAGAACAAGGCGGCCATCGACCGCGCCGCGGCCGACCCGTCCTGCACGATCGTGGCGGGCGGCTCGTACGACGACTCCGTCGGCTACTACGTCCGCCCGACGGTCATCGAGTGCTCGGACCCGGAGAACGAGGTCTTCAGGACCGAGTACTTCGGCCCGATCGTCGCGATCCACGTCTACGAGGACGAGGCGTACGACGCGATGCTCGCGCAGATGGAGTCGGTGTCGGAGTACGGCCTGACCGGCGCCGTCATCGCGCAGGACCGGGCGGCGGCGGCCCACGCCGCCGAGGTGCTGCGCTACGCGGCGGGCAACTTCTACATCAACGACAAGCCGACCGGCGCGGTCGTGGGCCAGCAGCCGTTCGGCGGCGGCCGGGCCTCCGGTACGAACGACAAGGCCGGCGCGAAGCAGAACCTGATGCGCTGGACGTCGACCCGTTCGATCAAGGAGACGATGGTCCCGCCCACGGACTACCGCTACCCGCACATGGGCTGACGCCCCGGTCCCGGGCCACCGGCCCGGACCCCTTCTTCCGCCCCTGGCCGGTTTCACACCCCTCCCGGCCGGGGGCGGACTCCATTCCCGGCACGGCGCTCACCCCGCGAGCAGCGCCCGCAGCGCCGCCGCCTCCCCGGGGTCGCGCAGCCGCAGCGCGATCCCCGATCCGGTCGTCGCGCACGGCCAGGACCAGCCGCCGCCTGCGCAGCCGCGCCCGCTCCCACCAGTTGCCGTACACGGCGACGGCGAACCGTCCGGCGTCGCTGTCCCAGCCGCCGCTCCACACCCGCCCGTTCCGGGGGCGGTGCCACGCGTAGCGCAGCGCCGCCCTGACGCCTTCCAGCGTGCCGTCCAGCACGGCCTCCCCGGGGTCCGAGACGACGTACGCAGCCAGGAGCAGGACGCCGCGCTTGCCGCCCTCGGCGCCTTCGGCATCAGGCGCCGCGGCGCCCGGCGCACGTACGGGTTGAGGTGTGCGGGGAAGTCGACGCGGCGCACGGTCGCGGGCTCGGGGGGCGGCACGCCGCACATCCTGGGGCATCGCCCCTGCGGGGGGAAGGCCCCGGGTTACGGGCGGCGCGGGCCCAGGACGCAGAACTCGTTGCCCTCCGGGTCCTGGAGGACCGTCCAGGGGACGGCGCCCTGGCCCACGTCCGCGCGGCGGGCGCCGTGGGCCAGGAGGCGGGTGACCTCCGCGTCCTGGTCGTCGGGGCGGAAGTCGAGGTGGAGGCGGTTCTTGCGGCGCTTCTCCTCGGGGACCGGCACGAAGAGCAGGCCCGGCAGGCGGTCCGGCTCGGGGCGGATCTCGTACTCCTGGGGGGAGTCGCACACCACGACCCACCCGAGGGCCTCGGCCCACCACCGCCCGAGGGCCGCCGCATCCGCGCAGTCGACGCTTACCTGCTCCCATTCCAAGGCCATGCCGGGATCATAGGCAGCGGCCGCCGCGCGCCCTACGACCCCACCCGGACGATCATCTTCCCCACGTTCCCGCCCCGCAGCATGCCCAGGAACGCCTCCACGGTGTGCTCGAAACCGTCGACCACCGTCTCCTGCGGGACCAGCGTGCCCGAGCGGATGTGGGGGACCGCGAAGTCCTCCAGCGACGCCTGCGCGTCGAGGTGGTTGCGGACCATCACCCCCTCCAGGCGGAGGGACCTGCCGACCACGTCGAAGAGGTTGCGCGGCGCCGGGGGAGGCGTGGAGCGGGAGTTGTACTGGGCGACCGCGCCGACCCACGCCACCCGGCCCCCTTCCCGCAGGGAGGCGATCGCCGCCTCCAGATGGTCCCCGCCGACGTTCTCGACCACCGCGTCGACCCCGTCGGGAGCCGCCTTCGCCAGCAGGTCGGCGACCGGCCCGTCGTGGTAGTCGAACGCCGCGTCGAAGCCCAGCTCCGACACCAGCCGGTCGACCTTCGCCGGCGACCCCGCGCTGCCCACGATCCGGCCCGCGCCCAGCAGCCGCGCGAACTGGCCGGCCGCCGTGCCGACGCCTCCCGCGGCGGCGGAGACGAACAGGTCGTCGCCGGGGGCGAGCCGCAGCGTACGGGTCAGGGCCACCCACGCCGTCAGGCCCGTACCGCCGAGGACCGAGAGGAACGAGGTGAGCGGGACGCCGCCGTAACGGGGCAGGACACGGACCTCCGAGGCGCGGACCAGGGCGTGCGTACGCCAGCCGTGGCGGTGGTAGACCAGGTCGCCGGGCGTGAGGGACGGATCGGCCGAGGTCAGGACGCGGCCGATGGAGCGGCCCTCGAGCGGCGAGTCGAGACCCCACACGGTCGCGCCGCTGGTCAGGCCCGCCTCGTCCATCAGCTCGCGGTGGTACGGGTCGACGGAGAGGAGGAGGTTCTCCACCAGGGCCTCACCCGGGCCCGGCGCGGCGAGGTGCTGCTCCCGGAAGGCGAAGTCGGACGGGGACGGGAAACCGGAGGGGCGGGCCACCTGGTGGACCACCTGTGCTGTGATCGTCATGGCAACGACGCTAGGGAGGAATCCCGGGGCCGGGCAGACCGTTCCATCGATGGATCCACCTGCAGACATGAGAGGCGTTCATGACCGAGCGGACACCGCGGGACGGGCACGCCCCGCGCGCCGAACTCACCCCTCCCGAGCTGCGCGTCCTCCTCGCCGTCTGCGACGCACACGGCTTCACCGCCGCCGCGGACGCCCTCGGCCTCACCCAGTCCGCGGTCTCGCACGCCGTCCGCGGCATCGAGCGCAAACTCGGCGCCGTCCTCTTCGAACGCGGCCGCAAGGGCGCCACGCCCACCCCCGCCGGGGAGCGCGCCGCCGCCCACGCCCGCCGGATCCTGCGCCTGTACGAGGCGATGGCCGCCGAGGTGCGCGGCGCCCCGGACGGCTCCCTCACCGGCCCGCTCCGTGTCGCCGCGTTCCGCAGCGCCGCCCTGCACCTGCTGCCCGACGCGCTGGAACGGCTGGCCCGGCGGCATCCGGGGCTCGCGCCCGAGGTGCGGGTCGTACGGGACGTCGGCCGCGGCACCGCCGGCGAGGTCGCCGACGGGCGCGCCGATCTGGCCATCGCGACGCTCGGCGGTACGACGCCGCTGCCGGAGGGGCTGGTCACCGGGGACCTCGCGGAGGAGGCGTACTCCTTCGTGCACCCGGCCGGCCATCCGGATCCCCGCAGCCTACCGTTCGTCGACTGGACGGAGAACTGCTCCGCGTACACCGCCGGCTGGTGGTCCGCCCAGGACTGGCTGCCGCGCGCCACGGTCACCGCCGAGGACGACGGCACCGTGCTGGCGCTCGTCGCGCGGGGACGGGGGATGGCGGTGATGCCCGAGCTGTCGCTGCGGGACGCCCCGCCCGCCGTCCAGATCGCCGATCTGGGCCCCGGCCGCCCCACCCGCCGCATCGGCTACGCCACAACGCCCGAGCTGGCCCGCACGGCAGCGGTGCGCGCCCTGATCCGGGAACTACGGGCGGGGCGGATCACGGGGCCCTGACCATGGACTTCGCCGCCGCCCTGACCCGGATGCGTGATCTGCTGCGCCCCGGCGGCACGCTGGTCGTGCTCTCCCTCGCCCGCAACGCGTCCGTGCGCGACTGGGCGTACGAGCCGGTCACCGTCCCCTGGGCGCTGCTCAACCGCCTGCTGCGGGAGAAGGCCGACCCTTCCCCAAGCTCTCGGCTTCGCTCGAGCAGGGGATACCCCAACGGGATGCCGATGGCGGACCCGGAGATGTCCTACGGCGAGGTACGGGAGGCCGCCCGCCGCATCCTGCCCGGCGTGCGCTACCGGCGGCGCCCGCTGTGGCGGTATTCGCTGGTGTGGTGCAAACCCGGGGGCGTAGCGTCGGTGGTATGACGATCACCGCGGTGCTGTGGGACGTGGACGACACGCTGTTCGACCACCGGGGCGCCGAGCGCCACGGGGCGCTGGCGCACATGGCGGCGGAGGGGCTGCTCGGGCGCTACGCCTCGGCGGACGAGGCGGCCGCCCACTGGCACGAGGTGGCCGAGCACTACGTCGACCGCTATCTCGCGGGGGAGTTCGGCTTCCAGGACCAGCGCCGCGAGCGCGCGCGGGCCATGCTCGGCAAGCCGCTGACGGACGAGCAGGCGGACGAGTGGTTCGCCCGGTACGTCGACGCCTACCGGCGCCAGTGGCGGGCCTTCCCGGACGTCGTACCCGCGCTGCGCGGCCTCACCCCGCGCTACCGGCACGGGGTGCTGTCCAACAACCAGGCCGCCCAGCAGGAGCTCAAGCTCGCGGCGGTCGGCATCCGGGCGCACTTCGAGGTGCTGGTCTGCTCCGAGGAGCTCGGCGTCGCCAAACCGGACCCGGCCGCCTTCCACGCCGCGTGCGAAGCCCTGGGGCTGTCGCCGCGGGAGGTGGCGTACGTCGGGGACCGCCACGACGTCGACGCCGCGGGTGCGGACGCCGCGGGACTGACCGGCGTGTGGCTGGACCGCGTGGGCGGCATCACGCCGCAGCCCGGCGTCCGGCGGATCACCGGCCTGGGGCAGCTGGCGGCGCTGCTGGAGGGCTGAGCGGGCGGCTCAGTGCCCGGTCACGCCGCCGTTGTCGCGGCGGTCCAGCGCCCGCTGGAGCGCGTCCGCGGCCTTGCGGCGGTCGACGGCGTCGGCGCCGCGCGTGGCGTGGCGGTGACGGCGGGTGGTGGCGGTGGCGGTGATGGGGGCCATGGTTCTCTCCTCGATGGCACATGAGAAGCAGGGGGATGGCCGTTACGGCGGGAGGCGGGCGCCGCAGGGGGTGACCTGCTCGGGCGCCTGCGCTCGACCGCGGTCGCTGGTCGGCGACGAAGCATTCCGGCACCTACAAAAGTAGGGCGTCCAAGCATTTCTGTCTCGCCAAATACTCGGGCTTCCTACTATGTGAGACGGCCACTGCGCTGACCTGGGGTTCTCCCTCCCCTGATCGGCGGCGACCCCGCCCCGGACCCCGGGAGGTACGGGGGTGCGCAGGGGTTGCGCCCGGCACGTTCGTACGAGGGACGGTGTCCGAATCGCGGACAGCGGATGTCAACCCATGGACGGAGGCGTAAGGTTCCGACCATGTCTCAGCGTATTCGGCTCGCAGTGATCCCCGGTGACGGCATCGGCAAGGAGGTCGTCGCCCAGGGCCTCAAGGTCCTCTCCGCCGTCTTGCCCCAGGACGTGAAGCTGGAGACCGAGACCTACGATCTCGGCGCGCAGCGCTGGCACGCCACGGGAGAGACCCTCCCGGACGCCGAACTGGAGCGGCTGAAGGACCACGACGCCATCCTGCTGGGCGCCATCGGCGACCCGTCGGTGCCGTCCGGCGTCCTGGAGCGCGGCCTGCTGCTCAAGCTGCGCTTCGCCTTCGACCACTACGTCAACCTGCGCCCGTCGAAGCTCTTCCCGAACACCCCGACCCCGCTGGCCGGCCGCCCCGACATCGACTTCGTCGTGGTGCGTGAGGGCACCGAGGGCCCGTACACCGGCAACGGCGGCTCCCTGCGCACCGGCACCCCGGCCGAGGTCGCCACCGAGGTCAGCGTGAACACCGCCTACGGCGTGGAGCGCGTCGTGCGCTACGCCTTCGAGCAGGCGAACGCCCGCCCGCGCAGGAAGCTCACGCTCGTCCACAAGAACAACGTGCTCGTCTACGCCGGCCACATGTGGAAGAACATCTTCGACCGGGTGGCCGCCGAGTACCCCGAGGTCACCACGGACTACCTGCACGTCGACGCCGCCACGATCTTCCTCGTGAACGACCCGGCCCGGTTCGACGTGATCGTCACCGACAACCTCTTCGGCGACATCCTGACCGACCTCGCCGCCGCCGTCACCGGCGGTATCGGGCTCGCCGCCTCCGGCAACATCAACCCGGACGGCGCCTTCCCGTCGATGTTCGAGCCGGTCCACGGCTCGGCCCCGGACATCGCCGGCACCGGCAAGGCCGACCCGACGGCCGCGATCCTCTCGGTCGCCCTGCTGCTGCGCCACCTCGGGTATGAGGACCGCGCCGTGCGGATCGAGGGGGCGGTCGCCGCCGACCTCGCCGAGCGCGACGCCGCGGCCCCGCGTACGACGGACGAGATCGGCGACGCGCTCGCCGCGCGAGTAGCCGGCTGACCGCCGGGAAACCCTCGCAATCACAGCCGCCCGGACGGTCAGGCCTGCTAAAGCCCGGCTGAGCTGACCCTGCCGCTACCCGGCAGTCAGTGCGACGATGACCCACGGGCCGCGCCACCCGCTTTTCCCGCGCGCCCCACCCCGGTAGATAATCGAGGTGGGGCCGCGGTACGAGGGAAAGCTCGGACGTCCTAGTACTGGGGCGCGGTCCGCCACAGACGCAACGGTGAAGGACACCTGACTATGACGACCGCGATCGAGCTGAAGCCCTCCTCCCATCCGCTGCCCGCCGCGGAGCGCGAGGCGATCCTCGCCAACCCCGGGTTCGGACGGCACTTCACCGACCACATGGTCACCATCAAGTGGACGGAAGGGCGGGGCTGGCACGACGCGCAGCTCCAGCCGTACGCGCCGCTGTCCATCGACCCGGCGAACGCCACCCTGCACTACGCGCAGTCGATCTTCGAGGGCCTGAAGGCCTACCGCCAGCCCGACGGGACGGTCGCCACCTTCCGTCCGCAGGCGAACGCCGAGCGCTTCCAGCGCTCCGCGCGCCGGCTGGCGATGCCGGAGCTGCCGGTCGAGACGTTCATCGCGGCGATCGACGCGCTGGTCAAGCAGGACGAGGCGTGGGTGCCCAGCGGCGGCGAGACGTCCCTGTACCTGCGGCCGTTCATGTTCGCCTCCGAGGTCGGCCTCGGAGTGCGCCCCGCCAACGAGTACCTGTTCATCGTGATCGCCTCCCCGGCCGGCGCGTACTTCGCCAAGGGCGTCAAGCCCGTCTCCGTCTGGCTCTCCGAGGAGTACGTGCGCGCCGCGCCCGGCGGCACCGGCGAGGCCAAGTGCGCGGGCAACTACGCCGCGTCCCTCGTCGCCCAGGCGCAGGCCGCCGAGCAGGGCTGCGACCAGGTGGTCTGGCTGGACGCCATCGAGCGCCGCTGGATCGAGGAGATGGGCGGCATGAACCTGTACTTCGTCGAGGGGACGGGCCAGGACGCCACCATCGTCACGCCGGAGCTGACGGGCACGCTGCTGCCGGGCATCACCCGCGACTCGCTGCTGCGGATCGCCTCCGACCTCGGCTACCAGACGGCGGAGCGCCGGATCTCCAAGGAGGAGTGGGAGCAGGGCAACGCCGACGGCGCGATCTCCGAGGTCTTCGCCTGCGGTACGGCCGCGGTGATCACCCCGGTCGGCTCGGTGAAGTCGACGCGCGCGTCCTGGACGGTCGGCGACGGCGGCACGGGCCCGATCACCGCCCAGCTGCGCAAGGCCCTGCTGGACGTCCAGACGGGCCAGGCCGCGGACCCCCACGGCTGGATGCACCCGCTGGGCTGAGCGCCACCGAAGCCGAAGCCGAAGCCGGGGTCGCTCCACGCGGCCCCGGCTTCCGCATCCTGAGACGCGGAAGCCGGTCGCGGTGAGATGTGCAAGACTGCGCCCGTGCCCTTCGCCACGATTATTGGCAGCAGGCGCGCCGGTCCGCAGTGACCGCCAGGCCCGTACCCACCCCGTACGGCAGGTGGACACCGTGTCCCAGACCCGCGCGCAGACCTCTCGCGACCAGCGAGGGGTCTTTTCGTTTACCGGCCTACCGTCACCGGCGGACGAAGCAGGCGGGGGCCTGGGATGCGGACCAGCCTCGACGGACGCAGTAGCCCTGTTTGGAGCCCGACATGAACGCCACCCACGAGCAACCGGACGACACCTTCCACGTCTTCGACACCACGCTGCGCGACGGAGCACAGCGTGAAGGCATCAACCTCACCGTGGCGGACAAGCTCACCATCGCCCGCCATCTGGACGAGTTCGGAGTCGGCTTCATCGAGGGCGGCTGGCCCGGCGCCGTACCCCGGGACACCGAGTTCTTCCGCCGGGCGACGGACGAGATCGACTTCCGGCACGCCCGGCTGGTGGCCTTCGGCTCCACCCGCAAGGCGGGTGTCGCGGTCGAGGACGACCCGCAGGTCGCCGCGCTGCTGGAGTCCAAGGCGCCGGTGGTCTGCCTGGTCGCCAAGTCCCACGACCGCCATGTGGAGCTGGCGCTGCGCACCACGCTCGACGAGAACCTCGCGATGATCCGCGACACGGTCGCCTTCCT
The DNA here is from genome assembly GCF_040680895.1 of Streptomyces sp. NPDC051940. Classification (NCBI taxonomy): domain Bacteria; kingdom Bacillati; phylum Actinomycetota; class Actinomycetes; order Kitasatosporales; family Streptomycetaceae; genus Streptomyces; species Streptomyces sp. NPDC051940. Next base: position 42,743 of record NZ_JBFAXR010000043.1, read on the forward strand.
GCGCGGGCAGGGCCGCCGGGTCTTCGTCGACTGCGAGCACTTCTTCGACGGCTTCAAGGCCAACCCGCAGTACGCCAAGGACGTCGTCCGCGCGGCGTCCGGGGCGGGCGCGGACGTCGTCGTGCTGTGCGACACCAACGGCGGCATGCTGCCCGCCGGCGTACACGCCGTGGTCTCCGAGGTGCTCGCCGACACCGGCGCGCGCCTGGGCATCCACGCCCAGGACGACACCGGCTGCGCGGTGGCCAACACCCTCGCCGCGGTGGACGCGGGCGCCACGCACGTGCAGTGCACGGCCAACGGCTACGGCGAGCGCGTCGGCAACGCGAACCTCTTCCCGGTCGTCGCGGCCCTGGAGCTGAAGTACGACCGCCGCGTGCTGCCGCCCGGCGCGCTGCAGGAGATGACCCGCATCTCGCACGCCGTCGCCGAGGTCGTCAACCTCACGCCCTCCACGCACCAGCCGTACGTCGGCGTCTCCGCCTTCGCCCACAAGGCCGGCCTGCACGCCTCCGCGATCAAGGTGGACCCCGACCTCTACCAGCACATCGCCCCCGAACTCGTCGGCAACACCATGCGGATGCTGGTGTCCGACATGGCCGGCCGCGCCTCGGTCGAGCTGAAGGGCAAGGAGCTGGGCGTCGACCTCGGCGGCGACCGCGAGCTGGTCGGCCGGGTGGTGGACCGGGTCAAGCAGGCGGAGCTCAACGGCTACACGTACGAGGCGGCCGACGCCTCCTTTGAGCTCCTTCTGCGGGAGGAGGTCGCGCGCCAGCCGCTGCGGTACTTCCGTACGGAGTCCTGGCGCGCCATCACCGAGTACCGGCCGGACGGCACGCACGCCATCGAGGCCACCGTGAAGCTCTGGGCCAAGGGCGAGCGGATCATCGCCACCGCCGAGGGCAACGGTCCGGTGCACGCCCTCGACCGGGCCCTCAAGGTGGCGCTGGAGCGTCTGTACCCGCAGCTGGCGGGCTTCGAGCTGGTCGACTACAAGGTCCGCATCCTGGAGGGCACGCACGGCACGGAGTCCACCACCCGGGTGCTCGTCACCACCAGCGACGGCCGCACCGAGTGGTCCACGGTCGGTGTCGGCGACAACATCATCGCCGCGTCGTGGCAGGCGCTGGACGACGCGTACGCCTACGGTCTGCTGCGGGCGGGCGTCGAACCGGCGGACGCCGCGCGGTAACGGTTCGGTGACGCCTGCAGCGGGCACGGCCCCCGCCCCGTCTGGATGGGTGACGTCGAGACGGGGGAGGGCCTGTGGCGCAGGCGGCACGGCGGAGGGCGCCCGATGCGGGCCGCTGACGCCGAGGACTTCACGGTGTTCGTGCACGCGCGGTCCGCGGCGCTCTTCCGTACGGCGCTGCTGCTGACCGGCGACCGGGACCGGGCCGACGACCTGGTGCAGGCCACGCTGGAGAAGGTGTGCCGGCAGTGGCGGAAGGTGGCCGCCGCGGACGCGCCGGAGGCGTACGCGCGGCGGATGCTCGTCAATCTGGCCCGGGACGGCTGGCGGCGCCAGTCCCGGCGCGCCGAGCCGCTGCCGCTGCGGGCCGATCCCGCGCCGCCCGTCGACGATCCGGCGGGCCGCATCGCCCAGCGGGACGAACTGCTGCGCGCGCTGCGGCGGCTGCCCGCCGGGATGAGGGCGGTGCTCGTCCTGCGGTACTTCGACGATATGCCGGACGAGTCGATCGCCGACCTCATGGGCGTCGCCCCGGCGACGGTGCGCTCCCAGGCGGCGCGCGGGCTGGCCAAGCTGCGGGAGGCGGCGCGCGACGACGCGGACGTGCTCCGGCCGGACTTCGGGGGTGCGGCGTGAACCGGCCGGGAGGCTTCGACGTCGAGGCGGAACTGAGCGCCGCGCTCGCGGAGTTCGCGCGCACCGAGCCGGTGCCGGCGTACCGGCCGCAGGAGATGGTGCGGGCCGCGCGGCGCCGTACCCGCCGGTCGGCGGCGGCCTTCACCGTCGCGGCCGTGGGCGTGGCCGTCGCGGTGCTCGCGGTGCTGCTGCCGGGGGCCGGAGCGCGCGAGGAGCCGCGCCCGCTGCCCGCGGTGGATTCGACGCCGACGCCCGTCGCGCGCGAGCCGCTGGACGGCTCCGAGGCCGTACGCGCCCTGCTGGAGGCCGCCGTGCGGTACCGGATCGCCCGGCTGCGGCCCCTGGTCCGGCCGGCGGAGGTCGCCGGCCTGTTCGCGGACCGGGCGGCGTACACGCGTGTCTGGGGAGCGGACGGGCTGGGGGTCACCTGCGGCGGCCCCGCCGACGGGTTCGTCCTCGGCTCGCACGAAGCCGTGACCATGTACGACGGCACGCGCAGGCGGGTGGACGCGGCGTTCGTCCTGACGGACGACGGCAGGGTGGCCGGGGTGCGCTGCTCGCCGAGCACCGACACCGCGGGCGACGACGCGCTGGGCCCGTACTTCGGCGGACTGACCGTGATCGGCGACGCGGGCGGCCGGGCGGAGGACGAGGTCGACGTCGAGGCGGCCCGGGCGCTGGAGGCCCAGTACGCCACGGCGGCGGTGCTGCGCGGTCCGGACTTCGCGGGGCTGTGCGGCGGGATCCTGCCGCATGTGTGGATCGCGGAGACCCCGGCCGGGGCCGGCTGGACGGTATGGGTCAACGGCGGTCCCCCGGCGCAGGTGGCCTTCGACGAGCACGGACTTATCACCTCCGTCCGCTGCGGCTCCTGAACCTCCGCCGGTTGCACGGCGGTTGCGGGACCGGCGTAGACCAATCGCGGAGGAGTGGCGCTCTGGCGTGTGAGCCCGCGATCCGAACAATCCAGGGACATGACGATCAGATGGAAGTCCCTCACCTCGGTCCTCGCTCTCCTCCTCTCCCTGCTCGGCGTCTCGCTCACCACCGCCACCCCCGCGCACGCCGTCACGAAGATCACCCACTCCCAGGCGACCACGATGTTCCGCAACGCGGGGATCACCTGGTCCTCCTCCGGCGGCTGCTCCGACCGCTACAACTCCACCTGTACGTCCTTCGAGCAGTTGAACCTCGCCACGGCCCAGGGCGCCGTCACCCTGAAGCAGGCCAGCGGCTGCGCGCTGAACATCACCGGCGGCACCGAGACCGGCCACGCCAGCGGCACGTACAGCCACTGGAACGGCTACAAGCTGGACTACAGCAAGTACACCTGCGTCGGGAACTACATCAAGAACAACTTCAGCTACATCGGCCTGCGCGGCGACGGCGCCCCGCAGTGGAAGTCCGGCGCCGGCAACATCTACGCCGACGAGGGCAACCACTGGGACGTCCTGTACTACAACTGCGGCGGCTGCTGACCCGCTTGGACTTCCGGAGCCGGGCACTTGGACTGCCCGGCTCCGGAGGGGACCGATCCGTTGACGGTCCTTCGGCGGCGCGGATAGTCAGGGCGCATGTCACGAAGATTCGCTACGGCGTGCGCTGTCGCCGCCGTCATGACCATGGGGCTGCCCGCGCTCCCGTCGGCCGCCGCCGACGGGGTGCAGGGCGGCGTGATCTCCTCCGACCGGCTGTCGGTCGAGGTGGCCTCGGACTTCCCCCGCGTCGTGTCGTACACCGACCTCGGCACCGGCGCCTCACTGGCCGGCAGCACCGCCGCCGTCACGAAGGTGACGCTGGACGGCAAGGCGTACGACGTACAGCTCGCGGGCGCTCCGGAGCTCACCGGGGACACCGCCCGCTACACGCTGACCTTCCCCGCCCTCCCCGGTGTCGAGATCGACGCGCACCTCGCCGTCTCCGGCCGTACGACGACCTTCAAGGTCGACGCCGTCCGCGACACGGACGCCTTCCGCGTGCACACCATCGACATCCCCGGCCACGACCTGGTCTCCGTGGCCAGCACGGACCAGAGCGCCGAGACGGCGTTCACCCGGCTGGACCCGAACTCCACCACGACCGCCGACGTGTTCGGCAAGGTCACCGGGAGCACGGCGGCCGAGGCGAACCCGGTCGGCGCCTCGTACGCCATCGTCAACACCGGGCAGCTGGCCGCGGCCGTCGAGTCCAACTCGTCGTACGACAAGCCCAGCGGCGCCACCGGCGGCGACGACGCCCGCTTCTGGCACCAGGCCCGCAAGGCGGCCGACGGCACCGTCCGCGTCGGTGTCTGGTCCGGCCAGTGGACCTACCGCGGCGACGGCGCCCCGCAGCCGGAGAGCGGCGCCGACCTGCCCTGGGCGAAGGTCGTCGTCACGCCCGACGCCAACGGCGACGGCGCCGTCGACTGGCAGGACGGCGCGGTCGCGTTCCGCGGCATCGGCATCCAGGCACCCGGCGGCGACGACACCGCGAACCAGGTGATCACCCACATCCCGTTCAACTTCGCCAGCCAGGCCACGCACCCCTTCCTGCGCACCCTGGACGACGTCAAGCGGATCTCCCTGGCGACCGACGGGCTCGGCCAGCGGGCGGTCCTCAAGGGCTACGGCTCCGAGGGGCACGACTCCGCCCACCCCGACTACGGCGGCAACTACAACAAGCGCGCCGGCGGTCTCGCCGACCTCAACACCCTGGCGAAGCAGGGCAAGCAGTGGGGCGCCACGTTCGGCGTACACGTCAACGCCACCGAGTCGTACCCCGAGGCGCACAACTTCGACGAGAACCTCGTCAACAAGAACTCGCCCGGCTGGAACTGGCTCAACCAGAGCTACTACATCAACCAGCGCTACGACATCAACAGCGGCCGGCTCGCGGACCGCTTCCAGCAGCTGCGCGACGAGGCCGACCCGAACCTGTCGTTCCTCTACATCGACGTCTACTACACCCACGGCTGGATCGCCGACAAGACGATCCAGGCCGTGCAGCGGCAGGGCTGGAACGTCGGCACCGAGTGGGCCGACAAGTTCGAGCACGCCTCGCTGTGGTCGCACTGGGCGAACGACGTCAACTACGGCGGCGCCACCAACAAGGGTCTGAACTCGCAGATCATCCGGTTCATCCGCAACGGCGAGAAGGACGTCTGGAACAGCCACCCGCTGCTGGGCAACGCCCGGATCGAGGAGTTCGAGGGCTGGACCGGCGAGACGAACTGGAACGTCTTCTACAAGAACATCTGGCAGAACAACCTGCCCGCCAAGTACCTGCAGCACTACGCCATCACCGACTGGGACGCCGACAGCGTCGACTTCACCGGCGGCGTCCGCGCCCTGGAGGAGAACGGCAAGCGGACCTTCTACGCCGGTGACGCGAAGGTCCTCGACGGCGAGGCGTACCTGCTGCCGTGGAAGAAGGGCTGGGGCGACGCGGCGAGTGCCGACAAGCTCTACCACTACAACGACAAGGGCGGCCGCACCACCTGGACCGTGCCCGCCGACTACGCCTCCGCCGGCCAGTTCGAGGTCTACGAGCTGACCGACAACGGCCGCAAGCGCGTCGGCACCGTCAAGCCGTCCGGCGGGAAGATCACACTCACCGCCGAGGCGGGCAGGCCGTACGTGCTGTACCCGGTGAACACCACGCCCGCCGCGGTGGACCCGCAGTGGGGCGAGGGCTCCAAGGTCTCCGACCCCGGCTTCAACGACGAGGGCCTGGACACCTGGGACAAGACCGGCGCCGTCGCCAACGACACCGACAACCAGGGCCGCCGCACCGCCGTCCTCAGCGGCAACGACGCCGCCGCGCTGGAGCAGCGGATCACCGGCCTGGAGGCCGGCAAGCGCTACACGGCCTCGGTGAACGTCGAGATCGAGCCCGGCAAGGAGCGCACCACCACGCTGTCCGTCAACGGCAGGCAGCTGGACGCCAAGGTGAGCCTCGACCGCTCCACGCTCCTCAACAAGGTGGCGGCGGACGAGAAGCACGACACCTACTTCCAGCGGGTGAAGCTCAACTTCACCGCCCCGTCCGACGGCGCCCTCACCCTGCGCCTGGAGGCGGCGGCCGGCAGCTCCGCGAAGGTCCGCGCCGACGACGTACGCATCGTGCGCAACGCGCCCGCCACGAAGGCCGGCGCCCTCGTCTTCGACGACTTCGAGGACGTCGACCAGGGCTGGGGCCCGTTCGTGAAGGGCGGCGCCGGCGGCTCCACCGACCCGCGCACCCATATCGCCCAGCTCAACGCCCCGTACACCCAGGCGGGCTGGAACAACAAGCTGATCGACGACGTCATCGGCGGCGCCGAGACGCTGAAGGCGCACGACGAGAACGCGGGTCTGGTGTACCGCACCGCGCCGTGGACCGTGCCGATGAAGGACGGCCGCGCGTACAAGGTGGAGTACGACTACCAGTCCTCGCACGCCGGCGCGTACGAGTGGGTCACCGGCTACGACCAGATCGCGGGCGGCAAGCCCGAGTCGGTCGAGACGCGGCTGACCCCGGTCGGCCAGCAGCGCACCACCGCCCACTTCACCGAGACGGTCACGGCCGGCTGCGGTGACACCTGGGTCGGTCTGCGCAAGCGGTCCGACGCGCCGGACAACGCGGACCTCGTGCTGGACGACTTCACCGTCACGGACCTCGGACCCGCGTCCGAGCCGCGGGCCTGCGCGAACATCGCGCTGTCCGCGCCGCCGGCGCTGGAGCCCGGTCAGGCCAACGAGGTCAAGGCCGTCTTCAGCAACTACGAGGCCGCGCAGGCCGCGGGCGTCACGCTCGACCTGGCCCTCCCGGCCGGCTGGACCGCCGAGCCGGCGGGCAGGGTCTCGCTGGGCGACGTCGCCGCGGGCGGCAAGGCGACCGCCACCTGGTCGGTGACCCCGCCGGTGGACGCCGCGTACAAGCCGTACACGCTGTCCGTGGCCGGCGCGTACACGGTCGGCGGGGCGGCCCGCTCCCTCGACCAGACGCTGGCCGTGCGGACGCTGCAGCCGCCGCCGACCACCGACACCTGGACCAGCGACATGGACTGGGTCTCGGCGGAGAACGGCTGGGGGCCGGTGGAGAAGGACATGTCCAACGGCGGTACGGCCGCCGGTGACGGCACCCCGATCACCATCGCGGGGACGGTGTACGCCAAGGGCATCGGCAGCCACGCCCCGGCCCGGATCCGGTACTACCTGGGCGCGCAGTGCACCTCGTTCACGGCGACCGTGGGCGTCGACGACGCCCAGCCGACGCGGGGCTCCGTGCAGTTCAGCGTGGAGGCGGACGGTACGCGCAAGGTGCAGAGCCCGATCCTGCGGGCTACCGACGCGGGCTGGTCCCTGACAGCGGACGTCAGCGGGGCGAAGTACGTCGACCTGGTCGTCGGTGACGGCGGCGACGGGAACGGCAACGACCACGCCTCGTGGGGCGGCGCGAAGTTCCACTGCGGGGGCTGACGACCCCGGGTGAACGCGAGGCGCCCCCCGGCCGGGAACTCCGGCCGGGGGGCGCCTCTTTCGCACTCAGACCGCGGCGGGCTCCGTCTTGGGGGCGTCGTTCGCGGGGGCCGGCTTCAGGACCGTCACGGTCAGGACCACCGCCGCGACGATCAGCGCCGTACCGATGCCGAAGGCCAGGTGGAAGCCGCCGGTCAGGGCCTCGGCCCGGTCGTCGCCCGCCGCCAGCAGGTTCTCGGAGCGGCCCGCGGCCAGCGTCGACAGCACGGCCACGCCCAGCGCCGAGCCGATCGACTGGCCCGTGTTGAACAGGCCCGAGACGACGCCCGCGTCGTCCGGCCGGGCACCCGACATGCCGAGCGTCATCATCGCCGGGAGCACCAGGCCGCCGCCGCTGATCAGCAGCATCGTGGGGAGCAGATCCCGGACGAAGACCGCGTCCGTCGAGGGCGTACGGACCAGCAGGCCGAGGGCCGCCGTCAGCAGGACCAGGCCCGCCAGCAGGACGGCGCGCTCACCGAAGCGGTTCATCAGCCGGGCGGCCAGGCCCAGGGAGACGACGCCGATCATCAGCGCCGCGGGGAGCATCGCCAGGCCGGTCTTCATGGCGCTGTAGCCCAGCACCTGCTGCATGTACAGGGCGACGATCACCTGGAAGGCGAACATCCCCGAGATGACCAGGAGCTGGATGACGTTGGCCCCGGAGACGTTGCGGGAGCGGAAGACGTGCAGGGGGAGCAGCGGGTTCGCGACCCGGGACTGGCGGCGTACGAAGGCGGCGATCAGCAGGACGGAGAGGGCGCCCAGCGCCAGGGTGTGGGCGGAGGCCCAGCCGTACTCCTCGGTCTTGACGATCGTGTAGACGCCGAGCATCAGTCCGGCGGTGACCAGGGCGGCGCCGAGGGTGTCCGCGCCGGCCCGCAGGCCCGCGCCGCGGTCGGTGGGCAGGACGCGGATCGCGAGGAGGGCGGTGGCCAGGCCGATCGGCAGGTTGATGGCGAAGATCCAGTGCCAGCTCAGGGCGTCGGTGAGCACCCCGCCGAGGACCTGGCCGATGGAGGCGCCGGCGGCGCCGGTGAAGGCGAAGACACCCATGGCCTTGGCGCGTTCGGCCGGGTCGGGGAAGAGCGTGACGACCATGCCGAGGCCCACGGCGGAGGTCAGGGCGCCGCCGACGCCCTGCAGGAAGCGGGCCGCGATGAGGATCCACGGCTCCGTGGCCGCCGCGCCGAGCAGGGAGGCGAGGGTGAAGAGGGCGAGTCCGGCGACGAAGACGTTCTTACGGCCGACGAGGTCGCCCAGCCGTCCCGCCAGGAGCAGCAGACCGCCGAAGGCGATCATGTACGCGTTCAGCGTCCAGGTCAGATTGGCGGGGGAGAAGCCCAGGTCCTGCTGGATGGCGGGCAGGGCGACGGTGACGATGCTGCCGTCGAGGATGATCATCAGCGCTCCGGCGCTGAGGATCGCCAGGGCCAGCCAGCGGGAGGAGGCAGCAGTGGTCGGCGCTATGCCGTCGGTTGCGGTCATGGGATGACCGTAGCAGATAATCCGGTAGCGGACTATCTCTTGTCGTCCCTTCTGTTTTCGGATCGTCCCGTGCGGTACCTTGGTGGTATGACCGAAGGAGCGCCGAACCGCGCCGTACTGGATCTGACCGGCAATCTCATGCACGCCGGCCATGTGCTGAACACCAAGCTCACCGCCGCCCTGGCCGAGGCCGGCATCTCGCAGCGCGAGCAGTGCGTGCTCATCCACGCGCTCGAGGAGGAGCGGACGCAGATCCAGCTGGCGGAGATCGCCCATCTCGACAAGACGACGATGGTCGCGACCGTCGACCGGCTGGAGAAGGCGGGCCTCGCCGAGCGCCGCCCGTCCACCACCGACCGCCGGGCGCGGATCATCCACGTCACGCCGACCGGCCGGGACACGGCCGAGCGCGGGCAGGAGATCGTCGACCGGGTGCACGGGGAGGTGCTGAGCGCCATCCCCGAGGCGGAGCGCGAGATCTTCCTCAGCGTCCTGGGGCGGCTGACCGAGGGTGTGCTGGCCCAGCCGGAGCCGGCGGCCACGGGCGTACGGCGGGCGCGCGCGGCGCGGGCGTGAACCCGAGCGCCGCGCGCGGGTGAGCGTGGGCGCCGGACCCGGGCGCCGCCCGCAGCGGGGTGGGGGCAGGATGGGCGGTCCCGGGTCCGGCGGTCTGCGGGCCGGGCCCCGAAGGGCCCGGCGCCTCGGTCACGACGTCTGCAGCGTCCACTTCTGGTTCGCCGCACCGGTGCAGGACCAGATCTGGGTCGGCGTGCCGTTCGCGGAGTTGTTGCCCGTGACGTCCAGGCACTTGTCCGCCGGGACGTTCACGATGTCGTGCGAGGTCGAGTTGTACGTCCAGGACTGCGCGCCCGTGCCGTTGCAGTCGTACAGCTGGACCTTCGCGCCGTTCGCCGTCGAGCCGGCCGCCACGTCGAGGCACTTGCCCAGCGCCCGGATCGTGCCGTCGGTGCCCACCGTCCAGGTCTGGGCGGCGGTGCCGTTGCAGTCGTAGAGCTGGACGGGGGTGCCGTTGGCGGAGCTGGCGCCCTGCACGTCCAGGCACTTGCCGGCCAGGCCCGTGATCCGGCCGGTCTGGCCGCCGCCCCCGCCGGACTGGGTGCCGGACCAGGTGAAGGTCGCGGAGGTCTTCACGGGAAGGGTGTACGCGACGTTCTGGCCGCCCCAGTTGATCCGCACGGTCTGCGCCGAGGACGTGTCGTTGTAGGCGATCAGGGCCTTCGAGCCGTCCGGGTTGCGCCAGGCCACGTTGGGCACGGACGAGCTGGCCGTGGAGGAGATGCGCTCGGCGCCGGGCTTCACGAACTTCGTGAGGTGGCCCATCGTGTAGTACTCGACCGTGTAGTCGACCTGGCCACTGCGTGCGTCCCCGTTGTGCACCGTGATCAGCCCGGTGCAGGTGCCGCAGCCGCCGCTGTGCGGACCCATGTTCTGGTCGACGCCCAGACTCCACTTGGTCACCGTGCGGCCCCAGTTGCGGGTGTAGTCGACGATGTTGAGCATGTCCTCGCGCTGCTGGTTCGCGATCCAGGTGCCGCCCGAGTGCTCGGTGTCGAAGGCGTCCACAGACGGGTACTGGTTGTGGATCGTCGTCTGCAGCCCGACGTCACCGCCGTAGCCGTGCCAGGCGATACCGCCGAACAGCGGGTCGGAGCGGACGGCCGGGTCGGCGAGGACCGTCGAGCCCAGGTCGTTGTAGTTGCCCCAGTTGTAGTCCAGGGCCAGCACCTTGGTGCCGGAGATCCCGGCGTTCCGCATGGCCGGGAAGAGGTGGTTCTTGGTGAACTCCAGCAGGCCGGAGCCGTTCCAGTTCATCGACGCGTAGTTCGTGTCGTCCGTGCCGCAGCACGTCGGCTCGTTCTGCACGGAGACGTAGTCGATGTTCACGCCCTGCGCCGCGTACGCCTGCAGGTACTTCACGAAGTACTGGGCGTACGCCGGGTAGTACTGCCACTGCAGCCAGCCCCGGTTGGTGATCTTGCCGTTGTCCTTCATCCAGCCGGGCGAGCTCCAGGGTGAGGCCATCACCTTCAGCTGCGGGTTGAGCTGCCGGGCCTGCTTCGTCAGCGGCAGTACGTCGGCCAGGTCGTGTGCGATCGAGAACTGCGACAGCGAGGGGTCGGTCTGGCCGGCCGGGAGATCGTCGAAGGTGTACTGGAAGCGGGCCAGGTCCGAGCCGCCCAGCGGATTGCGTACGAAGCTCAGCCCGATGCCGTTCACCGGGTCGAACAGCGCCCGCATGGTGGCGTCGCGGGTGGTCTGGGTCAGGGCGCCGCTGCTGTTCATCAGCCACGCCGTGGTGTCGGTGAAGGAGGCGCCGCCGCCGACGAAGGACTGGTAGCGGGTGTTCTCGTCGACGGTGATGTTCACGCCGCTGCCGCCGTTCCCGGCTGTGAACGCGACGGGTGACTGGGGCTGCAGACCGCGGGTGACGTGGCGGCCGACGGAGTCGTCGGTGGTGGTCAGCCAGACGCTCACGGGCTCGGCCGCGGCGTGGGCGGTGGGGGCGTTGGACAGGGCGGCCAGTCCCGAGAAGGCCAGAGCGGCGGCTGTGACCGCGCTCAACGTCCGCTTGCGCATGCTCGAATCGCCTTTCGTGGGGAGGCGGTCGGGTGGGGGTGGGGCATGGTGCGGCTCGTGTTGCACTGAACTCCCGCTGGTCGTTGACGTCAAGAGTTGAACGCAGTTCCGGAACTCGCAGAAGTTCGGTGCGAAGTATTGACGCTCTTGTTGCGGCGGAGTTAACTCCGTCCTCGAAACCGGTCCCGGTACCGGTTCCGGAAGCGGTACCAGGTGCGGTGACGGCAGGTGTCCCGGGCCCGGTACGGCCCCTGCGGCGGGGTGTCGCCGCGCGCCTTCGCACGCTTTTGTGTGCCTTACGCCGAGGAGGACGGATGCGCGTGACGATCGCGGACGTCGCCCGCGCCGCGGGGGTCAGCAAGACCACCGTCTCGCGTGTCCTGAACGCCAAGGGCGAGGTCGACTCGCTCACCCAGGAACGGGTGCGGCGGGTCATCGCCGAACTCGGTTACGTGCCCAGCGCGCGGGCCGTCGGGCTCGCCCGGGGCAACACCCGCACGGTGGGGATGCTCGTGCCCTCGCTCACCTGGCCGTGGATGGGCGAGGTGCTGCAGGGCGTCGTGGACACCGTGGAGGCCGCCGGCTACGGGCTGCTGCTGTTCACCGCGAACCGCGGTGAGGAGTCGATGGCCCAGTTCGCGGGGCAGGTCTCGGCCCGTGCCTTCGACGGGCTGCTGGTGATCGAACCGGAGAACACCCTGGACTCGATCACCGCGTTCCACCGGCGGGGGCTGCCGGTCGTGCTGATCGACGACCGCGGGCACCATCCGGAGTTCCCGTCCGTGGCCACGACGAACCGGGCCGGCGCGGCGGCCGCGGCGCGGCATCTGCTGGCCGCGGGGCGGAGTGCGCCGCTCGTCGTCACCGGACCGGGCCGGTTCGGCTGCGTGCAGGACCGCCTGGTCGGCTTCCGTTCAACCTTCGAAGACGCGGGCCGCCAGGTGAAACTCGTGTACGAGGGCGACTTCACGGAGGACGGCGGCCGGCGCGCGGTCGAGGAGGCGCTGGCCGCGGGGGTCCGCTTCGACGCGGTCTTCGCCCACAACGACCTCAGCGCGGCCGGCGCGCTGCGCGCCCTGCGCGACAAGGGCGTCGCGGTCCCGTCGGACATCGCGGTGGTCGGCTTCGACGACATCCCCCTGGCCGCCCACACGGAACCGGCCCTGACGACGGTCCACCAGCCCCTGCGCGAAATGGGCGAATCGGCGGCATCGATGCTCCTCGCCCAACTGACCGGCACCACCCCGCCGGACGAACCCCTGACCCTCCCGACCCACCTCGTCCTCCGAGGCTCGGCCCCACAGGCGCAGGCCCAGGCAGACGCAGAACCCGACCAATCAGGCGCCGAACCCGACCCCACAGAGGTCGACCCCCGCCCCGCAGGCGTCTGACCCGGCCTCGCAGGGGCCGGACGCGGGGCCGCAGGCAGACCCGCCGCAGGCTGCGGGCAGTCGTGCCGCTGGGGCGGCACGGGTGGGCGCAGCCGAACCGCAGCCACAGCCGCAGAACCCGACCACAGCACACCGCCGCACGACGCGCACCGCACCGCACCGCAGAACTCCGCGCAACCGCGCAAGCGAAACGCGACACCGCCCGGAGTCGCTCACCCGTACCCGCAAACCGCCCCGTACGTCACCAGGGAGTCACCGAGATGCACCCCAGACGACGCACCACAACCGCCGCCATAGCCCTGACCGCCTCGCTCGCGCTGGCAGCGAGCGCCTGCAGCGGCAGTGACAGCGCCGGCGGCAACAAGGCCGGCGCCGGCACCGGCGTCCTGACCGTGGGCATGCCCAACGGCGTCCAGGCCAACAACTCCAACCCGTTCCTGGGCACGTCCGCCGGCGCCTCGCTGGGCTACCGGCACATGATCTACGAGCCGCTGGCCATGGTGAACATGATCCGCCCCGACCAGAAGCCGAAGCCCTGGCTGGCCGAGGGCTGGGAGTGGACCCCGGACTTCAAGAAGCTCACCCTCACCGTCCGCAAGGGCCCGAAGTGGTCCGACGGCAAGGAGCTGACGCCGGACGACGTGGCGTACACCTTCGAGCTGCTGAAGAAGTACCCGGCGCTGAACCCCGACGGCATCGCCTACGACGGCATCACCGTCAACGGCCAGAGCGTCGAGCTGACCTTCCAGCAGTCGCAGTACGTCAACCAGGCGAAGATCATCGACAACTTCATCGTGCCCAAGCACATCTGGGAGAAGGTCTCCGACCCGACCACCTTCACCAACGAGAAGCCGGTCGGTTCGGGCCCGTACACGCTGAAGACCTTCACCCCGCAGACCATCACGCTGACCCGGACCAAGACCTACTGGCAGGATCTGCCGAAGGTCTCCGAGCTGCGCTACACCTCGTACAACGACAACAACGCGCAGACCACGGCGCTGGCGAGCGGCAAGTGCGAGTGGAGCTTCGTGTTCATGCCGAACCACGAGAAGCTGTTCATCGCCAAGGACCCCGAGAACAACAAGCTGTGGTTCCCCAGCGGCATCGGCATCCACGGCGTGTGGTTCAACACCGCCCAGGGGCCGTTCAAGGACGTGGCGCTGCGCAAGGCCGTCAACATGGTCATCGACCGGGAGAAGATCTTCACGGTCGCCGAGGCGAAGCTCTACCCGAAGATCGAGAACGTCACCGGTCTGCCGCTGCCCGCCGCCGACGCGTTCATCGCCGACCCGTACAAGGGCAAGAACCTCGAGGTCGACGTCGAGGGCGCGAAGAAGGTCCTCTCCGACGCCGGCTACACCACCAAGGGCGACAAGCTGTACGACCCCGCCGGCAAGCAGGTGAAGTTCACGCTCACCGACCCGGCCGGCTGGAACGACTACCTCACCGGGCTCTCCCTGATCCGCGACGCGGTCAAGGACCTCGGCATCGAGGCCAAGGTCACCACGCAGACCGTGGACGCCTGGAGCAAGAACGTCAACGAGGGCAAGTTCGACGCCACCCTGCACTGGACCAACACGGGCGCCACGCCGTACGACACCTACGACCACATCATGAGCGGCAAGCACTACCAGCCCGTCGGCACCGCCGCGCCCGGCGGCAACTTCGGCCGCTTCCAGTCCGACGCCGCGACCAAGGCGCTGGAGGACTTCGCGAACGCCACGGACGAGGCGGCCCGCAAGACGGCCATGGACGAGCTGCAGCGGATCATGGTCGAGGAGGTCCCCGTCGCCCCGACGTCGGCCGGACCGATCGGTGCCGAGTACTCCACCAAGAACTGGGTGGGCTGGCCCGACGAGTCGAACCCCTACGGCCCGCCGCAGCCGACCCAGCACAACGCGCTGGACGTCGTGATGCACCTCAAGCCGGCCAACTGACCGTGACCCCTTAAGGGACGGAAGACCGACCATGCACGATGAGAAGTCCGCGGTGACACCCGAGGACGGCTCCGCGGCCCCCCGGGACGCGCGCCCTGCGGTCAGGCAGGACGCGCGCCCGGCGGGCGCGGGGGAGGAGGACCGCGCCGCGGTCCTGCTGGAGGCGCGGGACGTGACCAAGCACTTCCGGGTCCGGCGCACCGGACGCGACGTGCTCGGCCGCACCACCCGCGCGGTGCACGCCGTGGACGGGGTGACGCTGGAGCTGCGCAGGGGGCGGGTGACCGCCCTGGTCGGGGAGTCCGGGTCCGGCAAGTCGACCGTGGCCCGGCTCCTGGCCCAGCTCTATCCGCTCACCTCGGGCGAGATACGGCTGGAGGGCAAGCCGGTGAAGGCAGCCCGGGGGCGGCGCTTCCGGGCGTACTGCCGCCGGGTCCAGCTGATATTCCAGGACCCGTTCGCCTCCCTGAACCCGGTGCACACGGTGCGCTACCACCTCACCCGCGCCCTGAAGATCCACGGCCGGGCGGGCGCCACCAAGCAGGAGCTGAACGAGGCGCTCACCGCCCTGCTGGAGCGGGTGCAGCTCACCCCGGCAACCCGCTATCTCGACAAGTTCCCGCACGAGCTCTCGGGCGGTCAGCGACAGCGCGTCGCGATCGCCCGGGCGCTCGGCGCCGACCCGTCCGTGCTGCTGGCGGACGAGCCGGTGTCGATGCTGGACGTCTCGATCCGCCTCGGTGTGCTCAACCTCCTGCACGACCTCAAGGACCGCCTCGACCTCGCGATCCTCTACATCACCCACGACATCGCCTCCGCCCGCTACTTCGCGGACGAGACCCATGTGATGTACGCGGGGCGGATGGTGGAGGGCGGCGACAGCGAGACCGTCACCCAGTCGCCCGCCCATCCGTACACCCAGCTGCTGATCGCCTCGGCGCCCGACCCGGACCGGATCACGGGCGAGGACGGCGAGGAGCCCGCGGACGAGGAGCCGACGGGCGAGCCCCCGTCGCTGATCAGCCCGCCGGACGGCTGCCGCTTCCATCCCCGCTGCCCGCTGGCGATGGAGCGCTGCCGCACCGAACTCCCGCCGCGCTTCGACCTGGAGACCCCGGGCCACTGGGCGGCGTGCTGGCTGTACGACGGGACCGCCGGGCCGGCCGAGCCGGTGAAGGAGGCGGCCGCGACATGAGATACGTCCTCCAGCGCACCGCGTTCTACCTGATCACCGCCTGGGTGGCGATCACGGTGAACTTCCTCATCCCGCGGCTGATGCCGGGCGACCCCGTCCAGGCGCTGCTGGCCCGCTACCAGGGGCAGCTCGACTCCAACGCGATCGCCTCGCTGAACGCCCTGTTCGGCCTGGACAAGCACCAGAGCCTGTGGAGCCAGTACGTCGACTACTGGGGCAACCTCTTCAGCGGCGATCTGGGGCTGTCCTTCACCTTCTTCCCCACCGACGTGTCGGAGGTGATCGGCCAGGCCCTGCCCTGGACCCTGGCCCTGGTCGGCGCGACGACGCTGATCGCCTTCCTCCTCGGCACCGGGATCGGCATCTTCACCGGCTGGCGGCGGGGATCCTGGCTGGACAACCTGCTGCCCGTCACGACGTTCTTCGCGTCCATCCCGTACTTCTGGCTGGGGCTGATCGCGATCACCGTGCTCGCCGTGGAGTGGCCGGTCTTCCCCGCCTCCGGCGGCTACGCCGACGCGTTCGTGCCGTCATGGGACTGGGACTTCGTCCAGAGCGCGCTCTACCACGCCGCGCTGCCCGCGATCACCATCGTGATCAGCGCGGTCGCCGGCTGGATCCTCGGCATGCGGAACATGATGGTGACCGTCTCCAGCGAGGACTACGTGACGGTCGCCCAGGCCAAGGGGCTCTCCGAGCGCCGGGTGATGTTCACCTACGCCGCCCGCAACGCCATCCTGCCCTCGGTGTCCGGCTTCGCCCTGGCGCTCGGCTTCGTCGTCGGCGGCACGCTGGTCGTCGAACTCGTCTTCTCCTACCCCGGCATCGGCTACATGCTCTTCCAGGCCGTCGGCGCCAAGGACTACCCGCTGATGCAGGGCATCTTCCTGATCATCACGCTCGCGGTACTGGCCGCGAACATGCTGGCCGACCTGGCCTATCTGCTCCTCGACCCGCGAACCCGAAGGGAGGCGTGAGACCTCATGGCCGTACAGGCTGCCGAGATCGGCGTACTGGACGCCGCCGAGCCGGACGTGAAGGGGGCGGTCCGGTTCCGCTTCCTGCGCAACCCCAAGACCGCCACCGGGCTGGGCATCCTCGGGTTCTTCCTGCTCATCGCGGTCATCGGGCCGTGGGTCGCCCCGTACGACCCGTCCGCGACCAGCGACGCGCTGATGGCGTCGCCGTCGGCGGACCACTGGTTCGGGACCACCCAGACCGGGGAGGACATCTTCTCCCAGGTGCTCGTGGGCACCCGGGGCGTGCTGGTGGTCGGACTGATCGCCGGCGGGGTCGCCACCGTGCTGTCGGTGCTCGTGGGCGTGACGGCGGGGTTCCTGGGCGGGATCGCGGACGACGTGCTGTCCGCACTGTCCAACGTCTTCCTGGTCATCCCCGCGCTGCCGCTGATCATCATCATCGCGTCGTTCGGCGAGGGCATGGGCGACGTGGCCATCGCGCTGGTCATCGCGATCACCGCGTGGGCCTGGGGCGCGCGGGTGCTGCGGGCGCAGACGCTGTCGCTCCGCAACCGGGACTATGTGCAGGCGGCGCGGGCCACGGGGGAGTCGACGCCGCGGATCATCGTCTTCGAGGTGCTGCCGAACCTGACGGCGGTCATCGCCTCCGGGTTCGTCGGCACCGTCATCTTCGCCGTGGGCCTCGAGATCACGCTCGCGTTCATCGGCGTCGCGGACATCTCCCACTGGAACTGGGGGACCATCCTGTTCTGGGCCCAGAGCAACCAGGCCCTCGCCCAGGGCGCGTGGTGGTGGTTCGTGCCGGCGGGGCTGTGCATCGCGCTGCTCGGGACGTCGCTGGCCCTGATCAACTTCGGCATCGACGAGTTCGTCAACCCCCGGCTGCGGGTGGCCTCGCGGTCCGGGGTGCGGATGCGGGTCGGCTTCACGCCGGTGGTGCGGGGCGCGGACGCGGCCGCGGATTCCGAGAAGTCTGAGAAGGGGGACGCGGCGTGAGCCGGGAAGCTGTGCTGGAGGTCCGCGGGCTGAACGTGGACTACGGGATCGGCCGGGACGCGGTCCGCGCGGTGCGCGACGTGGACCTCGTGCTGCACCGCGGCGAGGTGCTCGGGCTCGCGGGCGAGAGCGGCAGCGGCAAGTCGACGCTGGCGTACGCCGTGACGCGGCTGCTGCCGCCGCCGGGGGTGATCGCGGGCGGGTCGGTGCGGTACCGGCCCGCCGGCGGGGGCGATCCGGTGGACATCCTGACGCTGTCGCCGCAGGAGCTGCGGCGGTTCCGGTGGGCGGAGCTGTCCATCGTCTTCCAGGGGGCGATGAACTCGCTCAACCCGGTGCTCACCGTGCACGCCCAGCTCACCGACGTACTCGCCGCGCACCGGCCGGACATGTCGCGCGCGGCGCGGACGGCGCGGGCCAAGGAGCTGCTGACCATGGTCGGCATCTCGGTGGACCGGCTGGGGGCGTACCCGCACCAGCTGTCCGGCGGGATGCGGCAGCGGGTGATGATCGCGATGGCTCTCGCGCTGGAGCCGGAGGTCGTCATCATGGACGAGCCCACGACGGCGCTCGACGTCGTCATGCAGCGGCAGATCCTGCGGCAGCTGGTCTCCCTGCGGGAGCGGCTCGGGTTCGCGGTCGTCTTCATCACGCACGACATCTCGCTGCTCGTCGAGTTCTCGGACCGGATCGCGATCATGTACGGCGGGCGGATCGTGGAGGAGGCGCCGGCCGCGGAGCTGTACGGCTCCGCGTTGCACCCGTACAGCGACGGGCTGCTGCACAGCTTCCCCGCGCTGCGGGGGCCGCGCCGCGAGCTCACGGGTATCCCGGGGTCGCCCCCGGACCTCGCGGCGATGCCTCGGGGCTGCGCCTTCTCCCCGCGCTGCGCCAAGTCCTTCGAGCCGTGCGGCGTCCGCGTCCCGTCACTCGTCGCCTCCGGCGAGGGGCGGTCGGTCGCGTGCTTCCTGCACGCGGGCGCGCCCTAGCACGCGGTGCGGCCGGCGTTGCGGGGCGACCGGTTCGCGCCCTGCGCCTTCGGCGCGGGGTCCCCGCCTGCGTGCCGCCCGTCATCGTGTCGCCTGGTCGCCCCCGGCGCCGGGGGTGGCCAGGGGTGACCCTCGAGCCCGCGCCGTGGGGAGGTCCCGCGCCCGGCCCGCCGGGGGCACGGCCGTACCGCCCCGGGGGTGACTCCGTGATCCGTCCACCGTCCCGCCAGGGGCACCGCACCGACCCCGGGGGGTGCCCCGTGATCCGTCCACCGTCCCGCCGGGGCGCCCCGCACCGTCCGGGGGTGACCCCGTGATCCGTCCATCGACCTACGCCGTGAGGGCTCGGGTGGGGCCCCTGTCGTACGTCAAGCGAAGCAGTACGGCAGCCGAGGACTGGGAGCGGGTCGGCGACGTCAGCGGCAAGATCGAGCTGT
>NZ_JBFAXR010000044.1:0-61717 GCF_040680895.1 Streptomyces sp. NPDC051940
ACGACCTGTTCGCGGTGAACGGCATCCTGTTCAACCACGAGTCCCCGCGCCGCGGCGAAGCCCCCCAGCGACCACGGGCCGGGTACGGAATGGGGGGAGCGGTTGCAATCGGGTGGGTGCCCGGGAGTTGCCCGTGCCCGGTCGCGCTAGCCGACGCCCGCCCGGCGAGGCCACCCGCGCTGGCCGACGCCCACCAAGCCCCGCCCCGCACACCGCATATCGTGGAGGGCATGGCCGAAGACATCACGCCCCCCGCCGTCCAGGCCCGCGGCCTGTGGAAGCGCTACGGCGACCAGATCGCCGTGGCGGGCGTGGAGTTCGACCTGCCCGCCGGGCGCTTCATCGGGCTCGTGGGCCCCAACGGCGCGGGGAAGACGACGACCCTGTCCATGGTGACCGGGCTGCTGCGCCCCGACGCCGGCACCGTGACGATCGGCGGGGCCGACGTGTGGGCGGACCCGGTGGCCGTGAAGCCGAGGATCGGCGTACTCCCCGAAGGGCTAAGGCTGTTCGAGCGGCTCAGCGGACGCGAGCTGCTGGCGTACCTGGGACGCCTGCGCGGACTGCCCGGCGCCGAGGTCGACAAGCGCGCCGGTCAGCTGCTCGACGTACTCGACCTGGCCGGTGCGCAGCACAAGCTCGTCGTCGACTACTCCACCGGTATGCGCAAGAAGATCGGCCTCGCGGCAGCGCTCCTGCACAACCCCGAGGTCCTCTTCCTCGACGAACCCTTCGAGGGCGTCGACCCCGTCTCCGCACAGACGATCCGCCAGGTGCTGGAGCGCTACACCGCGTCCGGCGCCACCGTCGTCTTCTCCAGCCATGTGATGGAGCTGGTGGAGTCGCTCTGCGACTGGGTCGCGGTGATGAACGCCGGCCGTATCCGCGCCCACGGCCCGCTGGCCGACGTACGCGGATCCGCTCCCACGCTGCAGGACGCCTTCCTCGCCCTCGTGGGCGCGAACGGCCGCGACGCCGGCCGGAGTCTGGACTGGCTGGGCGGGTCGCCGCGATGACCGCCCTGACCGGGACACCGCGATGACGACGGCCGCCCTGACCGGGACCTTCGCGTCCCTGAAGCTCGCGCTGCTGCGCAACGGGCTGAAGCAGTCGACGGGCCGCCTCGTGCTGTTCGTGCTGAGCGCCGCCCTCGTGGCCCTCTTCGCCGCCGCCCAGCTCCTCGGCCTCGTCCTGCTCCGCGGGAACGCGCACGCCGGCGCCCTCGCCGTCTGCCTGGTCGCGCTGCTCGCGCTGGGCTGGGCGTTCCTGCCGCTGTTCTTCCCGTCCGGCGACGAGACCCTCGACCCGACGCGCCTGGTGATGCTCCCCCTGCGCCCGCGCCCCCTGGTCGTCGCGCTGCTGCTGACGTCCGTGATCGGCATCGGGCCCCTGTTCACGACGACGCTCGTCGCCGGTTCGGTGATCGCCGCCGGCGAGGGCGCCGCGGCGACGGGCGTCTCGGTGCTCGCGGGCGTCCTCGCGCTGCTGGTCTGCCTGGCGCTCGCGCGGGCCGTGGCCACCGCCAACGTGCGCCTGCTGACCAGCCGCAGGGGCCGGGACCTGGCCCTGCTCAGCGGGCTGGTCGTGGCGGTGGGCATCCAGGCCGTCAACCTCGGCATCCAGAAGCTGAGCGCACCGGGAGCCGGCCTCGGCGAACTCGAGCCCGTGGCACGGGTGCTGCGCTGGGTGCCGCCCGCGTCGGCCGTGGACGCGGTCCGCGCCGCGCAGGACGGCCAGTGGGGGCGTACGGCAGTGGGGCTGGCGCTGACGGCCGCGGCGCTCGCGCTGCTCCTGTGGTGGTGGGAGCGCGGCCTGACGCGGCTGATGACGTCGCCGGACTCCTCCACGATCCAGGCCGCGGCACCCGCGACGGCACGGCGCCGCGCGTCCGTCCTCACCCGCTTCCTGCCCGCGGGCCGCGCGGGCGTCGTCGCCGAGCGCACGCTGCGCTACGCCTGGCGCGACCCGAAGACGCGCATCGCCTGGGCGACGGCGATCGGCGTCGGCCTGCTCATCCCCGTCGTGGCGGCGGCGCAGGGGCACGGGAACATCTATCTGTCCTGCTGGGCGGCCGGGATGCTGGGCCTGCAGATGTACAACCAGTTCGGCCAGGACTACTCGGCCTTCTGGATGGTCGCCCAGACCCTCTCGAGCCGCGCGGACGCCGACGCGGAGCTGCGCGGCCGGTCGCGGGCGCTGCTGCTGGTGGCGCTGCCGTACGTCACGCTCGTCGTGCTGGGCTCGGCGGCGCTGTTCGACGACTGGGGGGCGCTCGCGGAGGCGCTCGGCATCTCCTTCGCGCTGCTGGGAGCGCTGGTGGGGACGGGCGCGGTGGCGTCGGTGCTGGTGCCGTACTCCATCCCGGCGGACAACGGCTTCAAGAACGTGGCCCCCGGCCAGGGCATGGTCGCGAGCCTCAGCATCTTCGGCGGCATGCTGCTGGGCGCGGCCCTGTGCGCGCCGCTGCTGGCGCTCACGATCTGGCTGCACGTGGCCGGACCGCACGGCTGGCTGTGGCTCGTCCTCCCGGTCGGCGCGCTCTACGGATACGCGCTGATCGACGCGGGTGTGCGCATCGGGGCGCCGAGGCTGGCGCGCCGTCTGCCGGAGATCCTCACGGCGGTCAGCCGGGGCTGACCGCGCGCGACGGAGCCGCACCCCGCTGGATGGGGCGCGGCCCGCCGCGGGGACCGGTGAGCGGCGGGTCAGCTCACCAGTCGCACCAGGGCACCCAGTCCACGTTCTTGACGTAGCGCGCCGTGACGTAGTCGCCGTCGCGCAGCTTGTACCAGATGCCGTTGCCCATCACGTCGTCGCCGCACTTCTTGCAGACGAGGTCGATGATCGTGCCGCGCCCGATGTTGCCGCGCCACGCCCCGTTCACATGGCTCGGAGCGGAACGGATGTTGACGCCGCCCTGCGCGATGACCACGCCCCGCGGGAAGTCGTCGTCCCACGTCTTCACGGACGCCGGCTGCGCGGCCTCGGCCGCCGGCGCCACACCGAGCATGCCGCCGAGGACCATGGCGCTCGCGGAGGCGGCCACCAGCACTTTCTTACGTTTGAACACAGTTGCCCCTTGACAGTCCAGCAGACGGGATCGTTCACCCCGCCCGGTTTGTATGACTATCTGACCGATGGACACTGTTTTCCTCGCCAGGAGCGACTGTTTCCCTCGTTCGGCAGACCGGCATCACACGTCTGGCAGCGTGTCGCGTCCGGTGCGTCCGAGGGCTGACGGACGCTCAGCCCACCGGGTGCAGGACCTCGTTCAGGAACGGTTCGATCGCGTGGCGCCAGCCCGCCGGGGAGTCGTAGTGCACGAGGTGGCCGGCGTCGGGGATCTCCGCGTACTGGCCGCGGGGGAGGACGCGGACCATCTCCATGGCCTCCGCGCGGCCCAGTTCGCCGTCGAGGCCGCGGACCACCAGCGTCGGGCACTGGACCTGCGCCAGCTCCTCCCAGTGCGCGTCGTGCACCCAGGTCTCGCGGGCGACCAGCATCTGGCGGCGGGAGAAGACCGGACGCCAGCCGTCCGAGCGCTCCGTCATCACCTCGGCGTAGAAGGCGCCGCGCTCGACGCGGGGGCGCTCCAGCGTGGGATCGTCCTCGGCGAACCACTTGCGGACGTCGGCGAGGGTGGCGAACGGCAGCGGCCAGGAGCGGAACCACGCCTCCCACTCCCGCTGGGACTGCGCGCCCAGCGCGGACGCCTTCATATCGCAGATCACCAGGGCGTTGACCAGGTCGGGGCGGCGGGCGGCCAACTGCCAGGCGGTGAGGGCGCCCATGGAATGGCCGACGAGGGCGACGGGCGCCAGGTCCAGCTGTTCGATGACGGCCTCGGCATCGGCGACGAAGGCGTCCCGGTCGTACGGCCCGTCGGCGGGTTTGTCGCTGCGGCCGTGGCCGCGCTGGTCGACGGCGATGGCGCGGTAGCGCTCGGCGAGCCAGCGGGCGGTGGGGGCCCAATGGGAGGCGCGGCCCATCAGGCCGTGCAGTAACAGCACACCGGGCCGCGCGGAGCCGCCCGGACCCGGATCGGGATCGGGCTCGGCCTGGCGGGGCCCCGGCAGGCCCTTGGGCGGATCGCCGTACTCCCAGGCGGCAAGGCGGACTCCGCCTGCTCCCGTGACATCGATGCGACGCACCATCTGTGCCGGCACCCCCATTCTCCTCGTCTCAAGCTGCCTCAAGCCGGACGTATGCATCCGGCATATCCGCGGATCGGGATCCGGACAAGCCTCAGGCTATCGAAACTTCATTCGAACAACCGTCCCTGGAGCCCATAACCCCACTTTCGAGTGACCACGCCACAGGGTTCACCGGACCCTTCGTGGGGATTGATGAAACCGGGAGGCGGACCGAGGGGAGGCCGCCGTGGGGGACGACCCTGGGAGCTCGGGGCTCCGGGTCGGCACAGGGGAGGCGGGGCCCCGGCGACGCCAGGCGCCGGGGCTCCCGTTATCGGTACGCCGCATCTGCCTGCCCCTTTCCCTGGCCCGGGAGGAGGGCTTGGCCCGCACATGGCCGGCCCGGGCCGGAAGACGTCAGCGAACAGGGTCGCACGGCTCGGCCCCACCCGCTGCCCCTTCCGCCGGGATTCCGGACGGATTGACCCAACCTCTTCGTCTCTTCACCGCTTCGCCCGGGGCCGAGGCCGGGCCCGGGGGCCGGGGGCCCGCGCCGCCCCGGGGCGCGGCGGATGCCTAGCGCTTCGCCACGAAGACGTGCGAGGCGATCTCCGCGTCCAGCTCGGCGGCCTCGCCGCCACTGCCCACCAGTACCCCGCCGGCGGCGGACGTCACGCTCACCACGGCGCCCGGCTGCACGCCGGCCCGCCGCAGGGTGTACATCAGCTGCGCGTCGGTCTGGATCGGCTCGCCGATCCGGCGGACGACCACGGTCTTGCCGTCCGTGCCCGGTTCGAGCTCGGTCAGGCTGACCATGCCCTCGTCCAGGAACGGGTCGGCGGCGTACTTCTCGCCCAGCTCCTCCAGCCCGGGGATCGGGTTGCCGTACGGCGACTCCGTCGGGTGCCGCAGCAGCTCCAGCACCCGGCGCTCGACCGCCTCGCTCATCACGTGCTCCCAGCGGCAGGCCTCGGCGTGCACCTGCTCCCACTCCAGGCCGATCACGTCGACCAGCAGGCACTCGGCCAGCCGGTGCTTGCGCATCACGCGTGTCGCGAGCCTGCGGCCCTCGTCGGTCAGCTCCAGATGGCGGTCCCCCGCGACCTGGACGAGACCGTCCCGCTCCATGCGCGCGACGGTCTGGCTGACGGTCGGACCACTCTGGTCGAGCCGCTCCGCGATCCTCGCGCGCATGGGGACGACGCCCTCTTCCTCGAGCTCGAGGATGGTACGGAGATACATCTCCGTGGTGTCGATCAATCCGGACATGCGTGCCCCTCGAATATGTCGTGCGGTGGCCCTGCCTCCCAATTCTTGCGCATCCCGCTGACAATCCGTCGTCGCCGGAGCGAATGCGGAGGCGCACCCGGCCGCACCCGACAGCGCGACGAGGCGACGAACAGCCCGCCGGAGCGAGTGCGGAGATACGCCCGGACGGCACGACCAGGCGACGTGGGGGGCCGCCGCGGCGCAAGACAGGGGGCTGCGATGCCCCTGCCTTGCAGCGTACCGGGCACCGGGGTCACGGGCGATGGTGTTGACTGCGGCCCATGACTTCCAGCGTGGACGATCTCTCCGGTCGGTACTTCGACGCCGCGATCGAGCGGCTGCGGCAGGTCAGGGACGAGGAGTCCGGCGCGGTCCGGGCGGCCGGCTCGATGCTCGCGGACGCCGTCGAGTCCGGCGGCCGGCTCTGGGCGTACGGGGCGGGGCACTCGGCGCTGCCCGCGCAGGATCTCGTCTACCGGGCCGGCGGTCTGGCGCTGGTCAACCTGCTCACCGTGCCGGGTGCGGCGGCGGACGTGGTGCCGGCGACGCTGGGCAGCGCGCTGGAGCGGGTCGAGGGGCTGGCGTCGGTGGTGCTGCGCACGAACGGCATCCGGGCGGGCGACGTGGTGATCGTCATCTCGCTCTCCGGCCGCCAGACTCTGCCCGTGGAGATGGCGCGCGGCGCCCGCGACCTGGGCGCGAAGGTGATCGGCGTCACCTCCGTGCGCTACGCCGCCCACACGGCGCCGGCGCACGCGAGCGGCACGTTCCTGAAGGACAACTGCGACCTGGTGATCGACAACAAGATCCCGCTGGGCGACGCGGAGCTGGACCTCCCCGACATCGCCCCGGCCCCCTTCGCCCCCGCCTCGACGGTCGTGATCAGCGCGATCCTCCAGGCGGTGACGGCGGAGGCCTCCGGCGCCCTGTCCGCCCGCGGCATCCGCCCCCCGGTCCTGCGCAGCGGCAACGTCGACGGCGGCCTGGAGTGGAACGACCAGGTCTTCACCGAGTACGCCGACCGCATCTTCTACGTCCGGTAGCGGCGGCCGCCCGATGCGCCTCGTGATCGACACGGCCCGCAGACAGGACGCCCCGGCCCTCGCGCACGCGCTGCTGGCCGCCTGGCTGGAGACGTATCCGCGCCCGTCCGCGGGGATCGACGAGGCGTGGATCCGGGAGCACCGCGGTGACGCGGTCGACGATGACGGCATCGCCCAGTGGGAACGGTTCGTCGAGGACACCGGCCGGCGCCCCGCTCACAGCTTCTGCCGCGTCGTGCGCCGCGGGGACGCGATCGTCGGCTTCCTGTGCGGCCGCCGGGACGAAGAGACCACCCTCGGGCCGATGTACCTGCTCCGGCAGGCGCAGGGCCAGGGCATCGGGCACCAGTTGATGGCGGCCTTCCTCGACTGGGCCGGGGACGCGCCCGTCCGGCTGTGGGTCACGGCCTACAACGAGCGCGCCGTCGGCTTCTACCGGCGGTACGGCTTCGAGGACACCGGCGAGCGGCACCTGTGGCGGGACCGGCTGCCGAACATCCGTATGTGCCGGCCGGGCGGCCCGTCCTGAGGGCCGCCCCCGCCCTCACCCCAGCAGCTCCGCCAGGTCCAGTGCCGACGCGACGCGGACCGCGACGTCCTCCGCGTACTCCGCGTCGCGGCGGGTGAAGGGGCGGCGGGTGGGGCCGCGGAGGAAGGTGGCTACGCCCAGGGTGCGGCCGCGGCTGCGGAGGACCGTGCACAGGGCGTGGGTCGTGCCCGGGGGCCATTTGCGGGCCACCGCCCAGCCCTCCGCCACCGCCGGGTCCGCGCCGGAGCAGCTGGCGCGTACCGAGCAGCCGCGGTCGACGGCCTGCGGGGCGGGGTGGCCCGCCGGGTAGCGCAGGGGGAAGCCGTGCGGGCCCGTGGGCAGGCAGGGGCCCGGGCCCTCGGCCGGGGTCGCCGCGGCGCGGACCAGTCGGCGCTGCGGCGTGTCCGGCTCGCCGCCGCCCTCACCCGGCGGCACGAGGTCGATCAGCGCGTGGTCCGCGAAGCCCGCGAGTGCGAAGTCGAGGTAGACCGTCGCCGCCTCCATCGGGTCCACGCACTCCGCCGCGGCCCGCGCCGCCCGGTGCAGCTGGTGGTCGCGGAAGCGGGCCACCGACGCCTCCTGCTCGGCGGTCTTCGCCTCCGTGACGTCGTGGAACAGCCACCCCACGCCCAGCGGCACGGCCTGCTCGGCGAGCGGCGAGGCCAGGCGTACGAACGCGCTGCGCCAGCACCGCCGCCGCGGTCCGGCGTCCCCCTCCCCCCGCACCACGATCCACAGATCGGCCGGCGCCGGCGACGCGCCCTGCGCCAGCACGTGCTGCAGCGCGGACTCCAGCTCCTCCGTGCCCTGCTCCAGCAGCTCGCCGAAGGGCCGTCCGAGCAGCGCCGAGCGCCCCATCCGCAGCGCCCGCGCCGCCTGCCCGTTGGCGACGGCCGGCCGCAGGTCCACGTCCACGAGCACGACGCCCCAGGCCGCGTCCTCGAACAGCGCCTCGCTCAGCGCGATCGACCGCTCCAGGTCGATCTGCGCGTGCACCTCGCTGAACGCGCAGTACACCCCCGCCGGCTGCCCGCCCGGCGTCGTCACGGCGGCGGCCTGCACCCGCACCAGCACCCGCCGCCCGTCCTTGGTC
Organism: Streptomyces sp. NPDC051940; assembly: GCF_040680895.1. Taxonomy (NCBI): domain Bacteria; kingdom Bacillati; phylum Actinomycetota; class Actinomycetes; order Kitasatosporales; family Streptomycetaceae; genus Streptomyces; species Streptomyces sp. NPDC051940. The sequence continues at coordinate 8,068 of NZ_JBFAXR010000044.1, forward strand.
AGCAGCGCGAACTCGAGCACCTGCCGGCCCGGTGCCGCCATCACGCCCAGCAGCCGCCCCTGCACCTCCTCCGCGTCCCCGGGGCGCACCGCCCAGCCGTCCAGCCCCCTGCGGCCCACGGCCTCGGCGGCCGTCCAGCCCAGCAGGTGCTCCGCCTCGCGGTTCCAGTGGGTGACGACGCCGTTCGCGTCGAAGGCGCACAGGGCGGCGTCCATGCCGTTGAGGAGGGCGGACAGCAGATCAGGGGTGTCGGCGGACGGCGCGGCGCCGGGCTGCGCGGGCCGGGACGGCTGGGAAGGCTGTTCACCGGTGCGGTTCGGTTGGCGCGTTGCACTCATCCGTCACCCCCACGTGACACGTCTGCCTACGATCATTCAAACGGAAGGTGACGTGGACCACACCCCGTTCGCCCAAATGTTTAATCGGTTGAGACCCCCCGGAGCCGTGCCTAGTGTGTGGGGCACACGAGAAGGGAGGTGGTTCGGCGAATGTTTGATTACCGGACGCGTGAGGTGACTGCGGGCTAGCGTCCGCCGTCGCGAGAAGTACGCGCAACGCCGGACAGGGACGCGAGACATGCGTCCAGCCGGCCCAATCCCAAGCAGTTCACCGGCCCGCGGCCCCAGCCGATTCGTCCGATCGGCGCCCCCGTCCCTAGGCGGGGAAGGGTCCGCGGGCTTCTGCGTGCCGGCGCGTCACGGGCAGAGCCGCTCCACCCGCCACCCGTCGTCCTCGCGGACGTACCGCAGCCGGTCGTGCAGCCGGTTCTCCCGGCCCTGCCAGAACTCCACGGTCTCGGGTACGACCCGGAAGCCGCCCCACTCCGGAGGCGCCGGCACCTGCTCGCCCTCCGGATAGCGCTCGTCCAACTCCGCGTACAGCCGGTCCAGTTCCTCGCGCGAGGCGACCACCGACGACTGCCTGCTCGCCCACGCCCCGAGCTGCGAGCCGTGCGGCCGGCCGCGGAAGTAGGCGACCGTCTCGTGCCGGGGGGTGCGCTCCGCCCTGCCGGAGACGATCACCTGACGGGCGATCGGATGCCAGGGGAAGAGGAGCGAGAGGTACGGGTTGGCGGCCAGCTCCCGGCCCTTGCGGGAGGTGTAGTTGGTGAAGAACACGAAGCCCGCCCGGTCGTACTGCTTCAGCAGCACCGTCCGCGAGCTGGGCCGGCCGGCCGCGTCCGCCGTGGAGACGATCATCGCGTTGGGTTCGAACACCCCGCCGTCCACGGCCTCCTTGAACCACCGGTCGAACTGCCCGACCGGCTCGGCCGCGAGCTCCGCCTCCAGCAGCCCCGCCGTTCGGTACTGCTCGCGCATCGAGGCGGGGTCGTGGGCAGGCCCGGCGTCGGCAGGATCGGGGACGGGTCCGGAATCAAGGTGTCGCACGCCGCATATCTTGCCGTACGAACGCCACTGACCACACAGGGCGATGGGCGAGTCTGCCCACTTGGCGCCCGTGGTAACCCTGCGTGCGGAAAGCCGGACAGTGTGCCTCATGTCACGGCGACACGCATGTGTGCAACTCACCAAAATCCGACGGCGTGACTCTGTGAAGTCCGGACATGGCCGGGATATCGTTGCCAGGCCCGTGCGTGGGTGATGTCTGTTCGCACGGGGCAAGAGCCGGTTGTACGGCGGGCGGGAACGCGAGCGCACACAAGCCGCGGAATCCCGGGTCCCGCCGGCCATACAGACGTGACCATCACAAGGGGAGCCGCCTGATGTCCGACTTCGTACCCGGACTCGAGGGAGTAGTCGCGTTCGAGACGGAGATCGCCGAGCCCGACAAGGAGGGCGGGGCGCTCCGCTACCGCGGTGTCGATATCGAGGACCTCGTGGGCCATGTGTCCTTCGGGAACGTCTGGGGCCTGCTGGTCGACGGCGCCTTCAACCCCGGTCTGCCGCCGGCCGAGCCGTTCCCGATCCCGGTGCACTCCGGCGACATCCGGGTGGACGTCCAGTCGGCGCTGGCGATGCTCGCCCCGGTGTGGGGCCTGAAGCCGCTGCTGGACATCGACGAGGCGCAGGCCCGGGACGATCTGGCGCGGGCGGCCGTCATGGCCCTGTCGTACGTCGCGCAGTCGGCGCGCGGGCAGGGGCTGCCGATGGTGCCGCAGAAGGAGATCGACAAGGCGCGGACGATCGTCGAGCGGTTCATGATCCGGTGGCGGGGCGAGCCGGACCCGAAGCACGTGGCGGCGGTCGACGCGTACTGGACCTCCGCCGCCGAGCACGGCATGAACGCCTCCACCTTCACCGCCCGCGTCATCGCCTCCACCGGTGCGGACGTCGCCGCCTCGCTGAGCGGGGCCGTGGGAGCCATGTCGGGGCCGCTGCACGGTGGTGCACCCTCCCGTGTGCTCGGGATGATCGAGGAGATCGAGCGCACGGGGGACGCCGAGGCGTACGTGAAGGGCGCGCTGGACCGCGGCGAGCGGCTGATGGGCTTCGGGCACCGCGTGTACCGCGCGGAGGACCCGCGCGCCCGTGTGCTGCGCCGCACCGCCCGCGAGCTGGGCGCGCCGCGCTTCGAGGTCGCCGAGGCGCTGGAGAAGGCGGCGCTGGAGGAGCTGCACGCGCGGCGCCCGGACCGGGTGCTGGCGACGAACGTGGAGTTCTGGGCGGCGATCGTGCTGGACTTCGCGCAGGTCCCGGCACACATGTTCACGTCCATGTTCACCTGCGCCCGTACGGCGGGCTGGTCGGCGCACATCCTGGAGCAGAAGCGCACCGGCCGGCTCGTCCGCCCGTCGGCGCGGTACGTGGGCCCGGGGTCGCGCTCGCCGCGCGACATCGAGGGCTTCGAGGACATCGCGAACTGACGCGCGTCGCGGCCCGCGGCCCCCGGCCCCCCGCGGGGTCGGGGGCCGCGGCGCGCTGGCTAGCATTGCGGTCCATGACGCCTCTGGATCCCGCCCGTTCGGCCCTCGTCCTCGTCGACCTGATGGAGCGCATCGTCGCCCTCGACCTGCACCCGCGGCCGGGCACGGACGTCGTGGCCGCGTCGTGCGCGCTGGCCAAGGCGTTCAAGTCCGCGGGAGCGCCGGTCGTGGCCGTCCGGGTGGAGCGGCCCGGGGTCGCGACGCAGCCGCCCGGTTCGGACCTGGTCGCGGAGGTCGCCGAACTCGCGGACGCGGTCGTGGTGAAGCACACCATCGGCGGCTTCCACGACACGGACCTGGACGCCGTCCTGCGCCGGCACGGCGCCCGCACCCTCGTCTTCGCGGGGATCGCGACGAACCTCGGCGTCGAGTCGACGGCCCGCGCGGCCTCGGACCACGGCTACGACCTCGTCTTCGCCGAGGACGCGATGGCGGCGCTGACGGCCGCCGAGCACGACGCGGCGGTCCGCTACAGCCTGCCGCGCTTCGGCACGGTGGCTCCTTCGGAGAACGTGCGGCTCGGCTGAGGCCGGATCACAGCTTGCCCCACACCACGCGTATCCGGTGGCCGATGACGCCGGCGACCTGCTCTACGAACTCCGGTCGCAGTGGCGGCCAGTTCCAGAACTCCAGGCCCAGGTAGGCGAAGGCATGGTAGTCGTCCGCCCATTCCCATTCGGCCAGCGGGACCGGGCGGGCGCACGCCGGGCACGTCACCTCGGCCGCGCCTGTGGCGTGCCAGGTGTCTACGGCCTGGGTGAACGGGACCTGGGCGCCGTCGATCTCCTCCCACTCGTCCGTGTAGAAGAGGGTCTCCGCCGCACACCGCGGGCAGGTCACCGACTCAGCGTCGCCCTGCCCGCCGTGGAAGACGGTCCGTCCGGTGTGGACGGCGAGCCCGTCCGAGGGGTTCCTGTCCTCGTCCTCCTCCTCGACCGCCTTGGCCCAGTGCGGTCCGGGCGGGTGGCCGAGCGGCTGCCCCAGCACGCAGTCGGTCTGCCCGGCCGCCACGACGCCCTCGCCAACCAGCCACGCCACGGCCCGCGCCGCGAGTGCGTCGGCCTCGGCGGCTGTCGCGTCCAGATCGACGATCGTCTGGAAGTAGTCGCCCATCGGTCCCTCCCCAGGAGTGCGTGCACAGAACGCTAGGGGATGCCACCGACAACCCGGCGCCTCACCCCGCCCGCAGCACGTCCTCCAGCAGCCGCGCCCACTGGGCCACCACCCGGTCCCGCCGCGCCGAGTCGTCCGACAGCAGCGTCGCCAGGCCCAGGCCCCGGGCCAGGTCCAGGAAGCCCTGGATCGTCTCGCGGACGCCCGGGACGGACTCGTCCGCGCCCAGCAGCTCCACCGCCATGCGGTGGGACTCGCGCCCCACCCGGGCCTCCAGGGCCGTGACGCGGGGGCGGAGCTGGTCCTCGTTCGCCGCGGCCACCCAGAGCTGGAGGGCGGCGCGGAAGAGCGGTCCCGTGTAGAGGGTGACGATCGCCCGTACCGCCTCGTGGACGGTGGAGCCGCCGACCACGCCGCGCAGGGCCACGGAGCGTTCCGCGGCGACGTGCTCGACCGCCGCCGTGAACAGGTCCTCCCGGGTGGGGAAATGGTGCTGGGCCGCGCCGCGCGAGACGCCCGCCCGTTCCGCGACGACCGTGACCGTGGAGCCCGTCCAGCCGTACTCGGCGAGGCACGCCACCGCCGCCTCCAGCAGCCGCTGCCGGGTCGCGCGGCTGCGGTCCTGCTTCGGGGCGTTCGCCGTACGGGCCGTCACCGCGCCCACGCCGGGTCCCGTCGCTCCAGGAACGCCGTCATGCCCTCCCGGGCCTCCGCCGAGGCGAAGAGGCGGGCGGACAGCTCCGCCAGGTCCTTCGTGTCGCGGTCGAAGGCGCGCAGCACGTCCGCCGTCGTCAGCCGCTTGGACTCCGCCAGCCCCTGCGGGGAGGCCCGGCGGATGCCGTCCAGCACGGGCGCGAGGACCTCCGCCGGATCGCCCGCCAGGGTCACCAGGCCCGTACGGGCGGCCTCCGCCGCGTCGAACCGCTCACCGGTCAGGTAGTAACGGGCCGCCGCCCGCGCGTCCATCCGCGCCAGCACCGGCATCGAGATCACCGCCGGCGCCAGCCCCAGCCGCGCCTCCGTGAACGCGAAGGACGAGCCCGGCCCCGCGGCCGAGACGTCGCACGCCGCCAGCAGCCCGAGACCCCCCGCCCGTACGTGCCCGGACACCGCCGCGACCACCGGCTTCGGCAGCTCGACGATCGTGCGCAGCAGCCCGGCCAGCCCCAAGGGGCCGGCCGTCGCGCCACCGGAGACGGCCTCCGACAGGTCCGCCCCCGCGCAGAACGTCCCCCCGGTGTGGGTAAGCAGCACGGCCCGTACGGCGTCGTCCTCCGCGGCCGCCGCCAGCGCCTCGTACAGCTCCGACACCAGCCGCGCCGACAGCGCGTTGCGGTTGTGGGGCGAATCGAGCGTGACCACCGCGACACCGCGGTCGTCGCCCACCCGCACCAGGAGGTTCGCCGACGTCATGACTTACTGCCGCTCCTTTCGCGGGCGCGGAGTTCGCGCCGCAGAATCTTGCCGCTGATGGCGCGCGGGATCGCGTCCACGAACTCCACCCGCCGCACCTTCTTGTACGGGGCGACCTGTCCGGCCACGTATTGGACCACATCGTCCGCGGTGAGCCGGTGGCCCGGCTGCGGGACCACGAACGCCTTCGGCACCTCGGTGCCGTCCTCGTCGTACACGCCGATGACCGCCGCGTCCGCGATCCGCGGGTCGGTGAGCAGGACGGCCTCCAGCTCGGCGGGCGGGACCTGGTAGCCCTTGTACTTGATGAGCTCCTTGACCCGGTCGACAACGAACAGCCAGCCGTTCTCGTCGACCCGGCCGATGTCGCCGGTGTGCAGCCAGCCCTCCTTGTCGATCATCGCGTCGGTCTCCTCGGGCCGGCCGAAGTAGCCCTTCATCACCTGCGGACCGCGGAACCACAGCTCGCCGTCCTCGTCCGGCCCCAGGTCCTCCTCCGTCTCCAGGCTGACGACGCGCATCTCCGTCGACGGCAGCAGCTTGCCGACCGCCCCGGCCGGGAAGTCCTCGCTGTGGCGCGGCACGTTGTGGGTGCCGGGCGACAGCTCGGTCATCCCGTACGCCTGGAGGACCGGCGGCACCCCGAGCCGGGCCGAGCACGCCTTGGCCAGTTCGGCGTCCAGCGGGGCGGCGGCGGACAGGATGAACTCCAGCGCGCTGAGGTCGTGCCGGTCGACCGCCGGGTGCTTGGCGAGCGCCAGGATGATGGGCGGTACGGCGTACAGGCCCTGGATCCTGTACTTCTCCAGCGCCCCGAGGAACGTCTCCAGCTCGAAGCGCGGCAGGACGACCACCGTGGCGCCCTTGCGCAGGGGGCCGTTCATCAGGGCGGTCAGCCCGTAGATGTGGAAGAACGGCAGGACGGCGAGGATCCGGTCGCCCGGATCGGCCGGCATCGTCGGGTCGAGCTGGACGAGGTTCGTGGCGATGTTGCGGTGGGTCAGCATCACGCCCTTGGGCGTGCCGGTGGTGCCCGAGGAGTACGGCAGGACGGCGATGTCCTGCGCGGGATCGATCTCCACGACCGGCTCGGGCGCCGTGGAGCCGAGCATCTCCAGCACCGAGCGGTGGCCTGTCGAAGGATCAGCCTGGTCGCAGACGAAGATCTCCGCGATGCCCCCGGCCTGTTCGGCGGCCGTCCGCGCGGTCTCCAGCAGCGGCGAGACGGTGACGATCCACCGGGCGCCCGAGTCCCGCAGCTGCTTGGCGAACTCGGCGGCGGTGGCGAGCGGGTGCACGGTGGTGACCGAGGCGCCGGCGCGGGTCGCCCCGTAGAAGACGGCCGGGTAGGCGATGGTGTTGGGGCTGTGCAGGGCCAGCACGTCGCCCTTGCGCAGCCCGGTCTCGGCGAGGGCGGCGGCGATCCGGCGGGTGAAGCCGTCGAGCTGGGCGTAGCTGACGGTGGTGCCCGCGACGCCGTCGATCAGCGCCGGGATGTCGCCGAACTCGGCGGCCCGGCCGAGCACGGCGTCGTGGATGGGCAGGTCGACGGGGGCCACGGGGTCGTACTCACTGCGGAAGATCCTCATTGTTCTCCCTCTCCTCAGCCGCGCCATGTGCGGTGGTGTGCCGAAGCATGGCCGACTTCAGTACGACTTGGGCAGCCCCAGGGTCTGGTGGGACACGTAGTTCAGGATCATTTCCCGGCTGACCGGCGCGATCCGCGCCACCCGCGAGGCGGTGAGCATCTGGGCGAGCCCGAACTCGGACGTCAGGCCGTTGCCGCCGAGGGTGTGCACGGCCTGGTCGACGGCCCTCGCCGCGGCCTCGGCGGCGGCGTACTTGGCCATGTTGGCGGCCTCGCCGGCGCCGACGTCGTCGCCCACGTCGTACAGGTGCGCCGCCTTCTGCGTCATCAGCCGCGCCAGCTCCAGCTCGATGTGCGCCTGGGCGAGGGGGTGGGCGATCGCCTGGTGTACGCCGATGGGCCCGCCCTTCCACACCTGGCGGGTGCGGGCGTACTCCACCGCCTTCGCGAGGGCGTTGCGGCCGAGGCCGAGGGCGAAGGCGGCGGTCATGACGCGCTCGGGGTTGAGTCCGGCGAAGAGCTGCAGCAGGCCCGCGTCCTCGTCGCCGACGAGGGCGTCGGCGGGCAGCCGTACGTCGTCCAGGGTGAGCTCGAACTGCTTCTCCGGGGCGTGCAGTTCCATGGGTATCTGCGAGCGGTGGAAGCCCTCCGCGTCGCGCGGGACGATGAACAGGCAGGGCTTGAGCCTGCCGGTGCGGGCGTCTTCCGTCCGGCCGACGATGAGGGTGGCGTCGGCCATGTCGACGCCGGAGATGAAGACCTTGCGGCCGGAGAGCAGCCAGTCGTCGCCGTCCCTGCGCGCGGTCGTGGTGATGCGGTGCGAGTTGGAGCCGGCCTCGGGTTCGGTGATGCCGAAGGCCATCTTGCGCGTGCCGTCGGCCAGGCCCGGCAGCCACTGCCGCTTCTGGGCCCCGGTGCCGAAGCGGGCGATGACGGTGCCGCAGATGGCGGGCGAGACGACGAGCATGAGCAGGGGGCAGCCGGCGGCGCCCAGCTCCTCCAGCACGATGGCCAGCTCGGCGATGCCGCCGCCCCCGCCGCCGTACTCCTCGGGGAGGTTGACGCCGAGGTAGCCGAGCTTGGCGGCCTCGGCCCACAGCTCGTCGGTGTGCGCGCCCTCACGGGTGACGCGGACGAAGTACTCGCGCCCGTAGCGTGCGCCGAGGGAGGCGACGGCGGCGCGGAGGTCCTGGTGCTCCTGGGATTCGATCACGGGGGTCATGGCTGCGGCTCCTCGGTACGGAGAGAGGCTTCCTCGGTGACTACGGCGAGCAGGGCACCCGGCTCCACCTGCTGCCCGATCCGGGCGTGCAGGGCGGTGAGGGTGCCGGACGCCGGGGCTGCGATCCGGTGTTCCATCTTCATCGCCTCCAGCCAGAGCAGGGCCTGGCCCCGCGTGACCGGGGCGCCGGGCGCCACGCCCTCGGCGATCCGTACGACGGTCCCCGGCATCGGCGCCAGCAGCGATCCCGGCGCCGTCTGCGCGGACGGGTCCGGGAAGCGGGGTTCGGCGCGCAGGGCGACCGCGCCGAGCGGGGAGTCGACGTGCACCAGGCCGTCGGGGTACGCCGCCACGTCGAAGGGGCGGGCGACGCCGTCGGCCTCCAGGACCACGCGGCCGGCCGTGGCGTCCAGCAGCCGCACGCCGTCGTGGCCCTCGGCGTCCAGGCCCGCGCGGGTGAGCCGGTAGCGGACGTCCACCACCTCGTCGCCTGCGCGGTACGCCTTGCACTGCGGCTGCGAGGGGACGTTGCGGAAGCCACCGAGCCGGGCGGGCAGCGGACCGGCCGCGGTACGGGCGGCCCCGTCGGCCAGCGCGGCGGCGAGGGCGGCCACCGGTACGTGGGTGTCGCCGGGGCGGGTCAGGTCCGCGAGGTGCCGGTCGTAGAAGCCGGTGTCCATCGCCGCGGCGGCGAACTCCGGGTGCAGCAGGGAGCGTACGAGGAGGTCCCGGTTGGTGCGCGGGCCGTGGACGCGGGCACGGCGCAGGGCCTGCGCCAGCTTGCGCACCGCCGCGGCGCGCGTGGGGGCGTGGGCGACGGCCTTGGCGAGCATCGCGTCGTAGTACGGGGTGATCGTGTCGCCGGCGCCGTAACCGGAGTCCAGGCGCACGTCGCCGGGGACGTCCAGGCGGTGCAGCACACCCGTCTGCGGGGCGAAGTCCCGCGCCGGGTCCTCCGCGTACAGCCGGGCCTCGACGGCGTGGCCGCGCGGCTCCGGCGGCGCACCGGCGAGGCGTTCGCCCTCGGCGACGCGGATCTGCAGGGCGACCAGGTCCACCCCGTACACCAGCTCGGTGACCGGATGCTCGACCTGCAGCCGGGTGTTCATCTCCAGGAACTGCGCCGGGCCTTCGCGCGGGACGAGGAACTCCACCGTCCCGGCCCCGGTGTAGCCGATGGTCTTGGCGATGGCGGCGGACTGCTCGTACAGCTCGTCCCAGGGGCCGCCCGGAGCGGGTGCCTCCTCGACGACCTTCTGGTGGCGGCGCTGGAGGGAGCAGTCGCGGGTGCCGAGGGTCCAGACGGTGCCGTGGGCGTCGGCGAGGACCTGGACTTCCACGTGCCGGCCGCCCTCGACGTACGGCTCGACGAACACCTCGCCGTCGCCGAAGGCGCTCGCCGCCTCCGCGGAGGCGGCGGCCATCGCGGCGGCCAGAGCGCCGAGTTCGCGTACGACGCGCATGCCGCGGCCGCCGCCGCCCGCCGCGGCCTTGACGATGACCGGCAGGTCGGCGGGCGTCAGCGCGGCCGGGTCCAGGGGCGCGATGCCCAGGACCTCCTTCGCCCGGGTCTTGGAGGCCATGGCCTCGATCGCCTCCGGCGGCGGGCCGATCCACGTCAGCCCGGCCCCGGCGACCTGGCGCGCGAAGTCCGCGCTCTCGGAGAGGAACCCGTAACCGGGGTGGACGGCGTCGGCGCCCGCGGCCAGGGCGGCCTTCATGGTCAGGTCACCGCGCAGATACGTGTCCGCGGGCGCGTCGCCCGGGAGCCGTACCGCCGCGTCGGCCTCGCGTACGTGCGCGGCGCCCGCGTCCGCGTCGGAGTGGACGGCGACCGTGGCGATGCCGAGCTCGCGGCAGGTACGGAAGACGCGGCGGGCGATCTCGCCGCGGTTGGCGACCAGCAGGGTCCGGATCATCTGGGGGCTCACTCCTGCGGATGTCAGAGTCGGAAGACGCCGTAGCCGTCACGCACACCCCGGTAGGGCGCGTTGTGGATGGCGGACAGGCACAGGCCGAGGACGGTGCGGGTGTCGCGGGGGTCGATGACGCCGTCGTCGTACAGCCGTCCCGAGAGGAACAGCGGCAGCGACTCGGACTCGATCTGCTGCTCCACCATCTGCCGCAGCGCGGCGTCCGCGTCGTCGTCGTACGGCTGTCCCTTGGCCAGCGCGGAGGCGCGGGCGACGATCGACAGCACGCCGGCGAGCTGCTGCGGGCCCATGACCGCGGACTTCGCGCTGGGCCAGGCGAAGAGGAAGCGCGGGTCGTAGGCGCGGCCGCACATGCCGTAGTGGCCGGCGCCGTAGGAGGCGCCCATCAGGACCGACAGGTGCGGGACGGTGGAGTTGGAGACCGCGTTGATCATCTGCGCGCCGTGTTTGATGATGCCGCCCTGCTCGTACTCCCTGCCGACCATGTAGCCCGTCGTGTTGTGGAGGAAGAGCAGGGGGATGTCGCGCTGGTTGGCGAGCTGGATGAACTGGGCGGCCTTCTGGGACTCCGCGCTGAAGAGCACGCCCTGGGCGTTGGCCAGGATGCCGACGGGGTAGCCGTGCAGACGCGCCCAGCCGGTGGCGAGGCTGGTGCCGTACAGCGGTTTGAACTCGTCGAAGTCGGAGCCGTCCACGATCCGCGCGACGACCTCGCGGGGGTCGAAGGGGATCTTGAGGTCGCCGGGGACGATGCCGAGCAGCTCGTCCTCGTCGTACTTCGGCGGCTCGGCGGGGCCGGGGTCGGCGTACGCCTTCCGCCAGTTGAGGCGCCTGACCACCTGGCGGGCCTGGCGGATCGCGTCCGGTTCGTCCACGGCGAAGTAGTCCGCCAGACCGCTGGTCCGCGCGTGCATCTCCGCGCCGCCGAGGGACTCGTCGTCGGACTCCTCGCCGGTGGCCATCTTCACCAGGGGCGGGCCGCCGAGGAAGACCTTGGCGCGCTCCTTGACCATGATCACGTGGTCGCACATGCCGGGGACGTACGCACCGCCGGCGGTGGAGTTGCCGAAGACGACGGCGAGGGTGGGGATGCCGGCGGCGGAGGACCGGGTGAGGTGCTTGAAGAGGGCCCCGCCCGGGATGAAGATCTCCTTCTGCGACGGCAGGTCGGCGCCGCCGGACTCCACGAGGTGGATGGAGGGGAGGCGGTTGGCGTGGCCGATCTCGTGGGCGCGGAAAGCCTTCTTCAGGGTCCACGGGTTGGAGGCGCCGCCGCGCACGGTGGGGTCGTTGGCGGTGATGAGGCATTCGACGCCCTCGACGGTGCCGATGCCGGTGACCATCGAGGCGCCGACGGGGTAGTCGCTGCCCCAGGCGGCGAGCGGAGAGAGCTCCAGGAAGGGCGTGTCGGGGTCGAGCAGCAGCTCGATGCGCTCGCGGGCTAGGAGCTTGCCCCGCTTGCGGTGCCGTGCCACGTACTTCTCACCGCCGCCGGCGAGGGCCTTGGCGTGCTCTTGCTGGAGCTCGTCGAGCTTGGCGAGCATGGCGGCGCGGTTCGCGGCGTACTCGGCGCCCGAGGGGTCGAGGGCGGTGGGCAGGACGGTCACAGCAGCTCCTCCGGGATCTCCACGTACCGGCACCGCAGCCACTCCCCGAGCGCCTTCGCCTGGGGGTCGAAGCGGGCCTGGGACGCGACGCCCTCGCCGAGCAGGCCCTCGACGGTGAAGTTCAGCGCGCGCAGGTTCGGCAGCACCTGTCGTACGACGGTGAGCGCGGCGGTCTCCGGGAGGAGTTCGCGCAGCCGGCCGACGGTCAGCTCGTGGGCCAGCCACCGCCACGCCGCCTCGTTCCGCGCCCACACCCCGAGGTTCGCGTCGCCGCCCTTGTCGCCGCTGCGGGCGCCGGCGACGGCGCCGAGCGGGGCGCGTCGCGTCGGGCCCGGCGGCAGCGGCTCGGGCAGCGCGGGCTCGGGGGCGGGCTCCGGATCGCGGTAGACCCCCGGCGGGGGTACGGCGACACGGCGGCCGTCCGGCAGTACGGCGAGGTGCGGGACGTCCGCCTGCGGGACGTACGCCGCCTCGAACACGCCGTACGGGCTCGCCTTTCCCGGCGGGGCGGTCACATGGAAGCCGGGGTAGCTGGCCAGCGCCAGCTCGATGCCCGCGCCGCTGAACACCCGCCCCACGGCGTCGGCGTCGGGATCGCGGACCGCCAGCCGCAGCAGGGCGCTCGCCTCCTCCTGTACGGGCGCGTCGGCGTGGTCGGTACGGGCGAGGGTCCAGCGGACGTCCTTCACCCGCGCCAGGGCGGGGGCGAGTTGCTCCTTGACCAGGGCGGCCTTGGCGTCGATGTCGAGGCCGGTGAGGACGAAGACCGTCTCGTTGCGCCAGCCGCCCAGCCGGCTCAGGCCCGCCTTCAGCGTGGGCGGCGGGGCCTCGCCGCGTACGCCGTCGATGCGGACCCGGTCCGGTCCGTCCTGCGTCAGCCGTACGGTGTCGAGCCTGGCCGTGACGTCGGGGCCGAGGTAGCGGGCGGGGCCCGTCTCGTACAGCAGCTGGGCGGTGACCGTGCCGACGGTGACGGCGCCGCCGGTGCCGGGGTGCTTGGTGATGACGCTGGAGCCGTCGGCGGCGATCTCGGCGAGCGGGAAGCCGGGGCGGGTCACGTCGTGCTCGGTGAAGAAGGCGTAGTTGCCGCCGGTCGCCTGGGTGCCGCACTCCAGCACGTGCCCGGCGACCACCGCCCCCGCGAGGGCGTCGTGGTCGTCCGGGGCCCAGCCGAAGTGCGCGGCGGCGGCACCGGTGACGAGGGCGGCGTCGGTGACCCGTCCGGTGACGACGACGTCGGCGCCCGCGCGCAGGCAGGCGGTGATGCCGGCGCCGCCGAGGTACGCGTTGGCGGCGAGGACGCCGGGGTAGCGGGCGGTGAGGTCGTCGCCCTCGACGTGGGCGACGCGGGCGGGGACGCCTAGGCGGTCGGCGAGTTCGCGGACCGCGTCCGCGAGGCCGGCCGGGTTCAGGCCGCCGGCGTTGGCGACGAGCTTGACGCCGCGGTCGTGGGCGAGGCCGAGGCAGTCCTCCAGCTGGCGCAGATAGGTCCTGGCGTAGCCCAGGCGCGGGTCCTTCAGGCGGTCGCGGCCGAGGATGAGCATGGTGAGCTCGGCGAGGTAGTCGCCGGTGAGGACGTCGAGTCCGCCGCCGGTGAGCATCTCGCGCATCGCGGTGAGGCGGTCGCCGTAGAACCCGGAGGCGTTGCCGACGCGCAGCGGTGCCGCGGTCATCCGCGCGGCTCCCGGCCGGTGCCGGACGGGCCGACGAACGCCTGCACGATCTCCAGCCACCGGTCGGCGTCGGCGCCCTCGGCCACCAGCGCGGTGTCGTCCCGGTGCACCCGTCGTACGGCCAGCAGGCAGAAGTCCAGCGCGGGCCCGGTGACGCGCTGCGGCGCGTCCTCGGGTCCGTACGCCCAGACGTCGCCGCTGCCGTCGGCGGCGGTCAGTTCGACGCGGAACGGCTCCCCGGGCGGCGTCAGCCCGTGGGTGCGGAACGCGTTGTCGCGGGCCCGTACGCCGATCCACGCCACGTGGCGCAGCCGCGCGGTGGGCGCGCGCTCCACGCCGAGCGCGTCGGCGACGTCCAGCCCGTGGGCCCAGGTCTCCATCAGCCGGGCGGTCGCCATCGAGGCGGCGCTCATCGGCGGCCCGAACCAGGGGATCCGGGAGCCGGCCGGCGTCGCGGCCAGGGCGTCGGCGAGCGCGCGCCGCCCCGCGCGCCACCGGGCCAGCAGCGCGGCGGGCTCCTCCCGGGCCCCGGCCTCCGCGCCCTCGTCGACGAACGTGTCGAACCGGGCCACGGCCGCCTCGACGACCTCGGCGAAGCCCTCGGGGTCGGTGGCGGCGGTCAGCGACTGCGCGTCGGTCCAGGCGAGATGGGCGATCTGGTGGGCGATGGTCCAGCCCGCGGCGGGGGTGGGCGCGGCCCACGCGGCGGCGTCCAGGGGGCCGACGAGGGCGTCCAACTCGTCGCCTTCGGCGCGCAGTTCGTCGAGCAGGGCGTGCGGGTCGGCCATGGTGTGCTCCCGGTCGTCGGCTGGTCCTGAGCGTGGCAGGGTCGAGAGAAACAATCAAGCGTGCTTGCATTGTTTGTGACGAGCCGGGTGCGGGGGCAGGGACGCGGCCGTAGTGTGACCGGGTGCCCGACCTTCCGGCGTCCCCCTTCGCGGCCTTCGACCCGCGCCCGGCCGTCCGCCCCCAACCCGCCCGGGGGGCGACGTTGCACGACGCGGTGCCACAGGACGCCGCGCCGCTGGGGGCCCTCCAGGCACAGGTGCGCGGCGGTGACGCCGGCCGGTGGGAGGGGAAGATCGCCGCCCTGATCCAGGAGCCGCGCGGCACGGTGGTCGTGGCCCGCGCCGAGGGCTCGCTCCTGGGCTTCGCCAACGCCGAGTACCTCCCCGCGCACCCCGACGACGGCGCCCCCGCCGGCTACTACCTCACCGGCGTCACGGTAGCGCCGCAGTGGCGGCGGCGCGGCTTGGGCAGACTGCTCACCCGGCGCCGGATGGAGTGGGCGTGGTGGCACGCACCCGACGCGCGCGGCGAGGTGTGGTGCTTCGTCTCCTCGGCCAACCCCGCCTCACTGGCCCTGCACCACGCCCTCGGCTTCGTCGCCGTACGCTCCGGCCCCGCGTTCCAGGGCATCCCGTTCACCAGCGGGGACGGCACCCTCCTGCGTGCCCGCCCGAAGCCGGCGGAGAACGACGACTCCCGCCTCGCACAGCCCGGATGAACCGGCCACGAAGGCAGCGCCTGTCAACGGCAGGCCGTACCGTCGGCCCATGCCATCGCCCCGGACCGTCCCCGGCGCCCTCGCCGAGGTGGCCGACGCCGCCACGGCCATGCGCTTCGTCACCTGGTTCGCCCGGGAGTGGCTCACCCCGCTCGCCCCGGGCGACGGCTGCCCGCGGGCGGAACTCGGGGACGCCGAGGAGCGGCTGGGGGTGCGGCTGCCGGCGGCGATGGCCGCCTGTTACGGGCTGCTGGGCCGCCGGCCCGACCTCACCAGCATGCAGGACCAGTTGCTGCGCCCTGCCAACTGACCCTGGAGGACGACGCCCTCGCCTCCCTGGACGCCCGTTTCGCGCGGCTGCCGTTCCCCGGCTGTCCGCTCTGGACCGGCCGCGGCGCGATCCTGCGCTGGTACGCCACCGACACCGTCCTGCTCCGGTGCGATGCCGGCACCTGGCTCTGGGCCCTCGCCCGCGACGCCGCGGACCTCGACGTCGTACGGAGAGCCCTTCCCGGTGACTGGCAGGACCTGCAAGGGAATTGAGATGCGGGCGGGGGCTCCGCGACGGAGGATGGTCGCGTGATCAAGGTGCCGGACGGTGTCGTCCCCTCCCGTCGCGTCCTCGACGCCTTCGGCGTCGGAGGCGACCCCGTGCCGCTCCCCGGCGGGCAGGGGCGGAGCGTGCGCGTCGGAGGGTTCGTGTTCAAGCCCGCCGAGGAGAGCGCGGACGAGGTCGAGTGGGGCGTCCGGCTGCGCGAGGCGCTCGCACCCGGCCACGGGTTCCGGGTGGCGCGGCCGTTGCGGGCCGCCGACGGGCGCTGCGTCGTGGACGGGTGGACCGCGGATGCGTTCCTGGCCGGAGAGACCGGGCCCCGGGGGCGCTGGGCGGACGTGATCGGCGCCGGGCGGGCCTTCCACGCGGCGGTGCGGGGCGCGCCCCGGCCCGCGTTCCTCGACCGCCGCGCCCATCCGTGGGCCGTGGCCGACCGCGTCGCCTGGGGGGAGCAGGAGGTGACGGTCGCCGAGGGGCTCGCCGACCCGTTCGCGGCGCTGCTGGAGCTCCGGCGCCCCGTACGGCAGGACGACGCGCAGCTCGTCCACGGCGATCTCACCGGCAACGTGCTCTTCGCCCCGGGCGAAGCCCCCGCGGTCATCGACCTCTCGCCGTACTGGCGGCCTCCCCTCTTCGCGGAGGCGGTCGTGATCGCGGACGGGCTGCTGTGGTTCGGCCTCGGGGCCGGGCCGCTGACGGCCGGCGACGGCCGTCCCGACTGGCGGCAGATGCTGTTCCGCGCGCTGATCTTCCGGCTCGTCGCCTAGAGCCGCAACACGGGGCCGGCGCCCGCGTCGGGCGAGGCGGACCGGTATCTCCGGGCGATCGACGCCGCGTTGGGGCGGGGACACGCCTCCCACGGGTAGCCCCGGCCGCCACCGACGGCTCTGCGACGCTCCCGTGACACAAGCGCCACATGATCTGTACGCAACTCCCTTTAACGTATAGCCTGTTAACGCGGTTCACACGAATGAACCGTGAAGTCAGCGGCTACACAGGCAACGACACAAGGGGGATCAGGTGTCCCGTCACCTGCTCACGTTCCGCACCACCCACCGCGGCCACCGCCCACACCGCGCGCTCGCCACCACCGCGATCGCCGTGGCCCTCGCCGCCGGGACCGCCACCGCGCTGCCCGTCACCGCGGCGCACGCCGCGGACGCGGCCGAGGTGCTCATACCCGCGCCCGCCGTCTACTCCGACGGCCCCGAGACCCTCCTGGCCACCGGCGGCGACGGCGTACTGCACCGCGAGGGCGGGCAGTACCTGTGGACCACGACGTACAACCGCACCACCAAGACGGTCTGGGGCCTGAGCGGGCTGTCGGAGGACGCGATCGTCCCGCAGCACGACGCGTCCAACCGCATCACCTACACCAAGCCCCGCGCGGACGGCGGGACCGACGTCATCGCGTTCAACGCCGAGACCCCCCAGCCGAACCTCACGGTCACCGTGCCGCCGGAGTTCCTCAACCCCGTGGTCGCCGGCGGCTGGGCCCTGGCCACCGTCGACTCCGACGGTGACGGCGTATACGAGATGGCGGGCTTCCGGCCCAACAGCAGCCTGGCGTGGGTGCAGCTCCCGCCCGGCGCCACCACCGGCGCCAAGCCCCTCACCTACGGCGGCGCGGAGGGCAGGGCCCTCATCGGCTACACCAACGCCGACGGCACTCCCGGCTACGGCGTCGTCACCGCGCCGTTCGGTGTGGTGACCCCGCTGCCGGTCGAGGGCACGCCGAGCAGCATGCGCATCACGTCGCAGGAGGTCAGCTGGTTCTCCCGCGAGGGCGGGCCCGCCGTGCACATCCAGAAGCTCGGCAGCACCGCCCCGCCGCGCGTCGTCCCGCTCGACGTCCAGTCCCCCGACAGCAAGGTCCAGGCCTTCCTCGTCAGCGACAACGTCCTGTGGTACGAGGAGGGCGTCGGCACCCTGCACCTCACCCCGTACGCCGGGAACGACACGGCCCGCGACCTGCTCACGGACGTCGAGACCGCCGTCCAGGGGTACGAGGGCCGGGGCGAGCTGACCGTCCTCGCCAAGGACGCGGAAGGGCTGCGCGGCATCCACAACTTCAGCATCGACGGCCTCGGCCTCGTGTGGGACCTGCCGATGCGCCAGGCCCCGCGGGTGCAGACCGGCAGCGGCTCCGTCGAGGCGCTGTCCCTCGCGGGCGGCAGGTTGCGCCACGCCACCGCGCTCTCCGGTACGACGACCCTGCACGGCAAGGACATCGGCACCGGCGCCGACCCTGTCGACGGCCCGAAGCTCCCGGACTTCGGCGGGCAGGCGGCGGGACGGTTCGCGGACGGCGGCGACGAGGGGCTGGCCCGGCTGGTGGCGGACCCCGGCACCGGCAAGGACGTGCTGGTGAGCGGCGACGACCCGGAGGACCCGGTGGACAGCCAGCCGCTGCCCGGCGCGGACGGCCGGATCCTGGACGTGTCACCGGAGTTCGTCCTCTACCGGGCCGCCGACCGCACCTACGTCGTCGACACCGCCCGCGACCGGATCGTGCGCGAGGCGCCCGGGGCGGCGACCCTGGAGCACGACACGCTGCTCGTCCCGTCGCAGAAGAAGCCCGGCAGCGTCGACACCGTCGACCTGCGCACCGGCGAGGTCACCGGCTCCGTGTGGCTGGGCACCGCGTGCGTGCCGAGCGAACTGCAGAGCAGCGGTTCGCTGCTGTACTGGAGCTGCGCCGGGCAGGACACGGCGGGCGTCCGCGACCGGGCGACCGGCCGCGCGTGGCCCGCGCCGGCCACCGGCACGCTGCTGGGCGACCGGTTCCTGGCGGCCCGGAACGCCGGCTCCCTGAAGCTGACCGGCCTGAAGGCCGACGGCACCACGGCCGACCTGGGCACGGTCGACAGCGTCAAGCCCGGGGACCCCGGCCGGACCTGGACCCTGGACCCGGCCGCGGGCAAGCTCGCGTGGGTCGACACGGACGACACGATCCACGTCACCGCCCCGCAGCAGGCCGTCTCCCCGCTCACGGTGGCGGACTCGGCCACCCCGGCCACGCTGGAGACGGCCGGCTGGAACGGCGCCTGGTGGCTGTCCAAGCCCGCCGCGTCGTGGACGCTGACGCTCACCAACCGCAGCACCGGCGCCGTGGTGCGCACCTGGACGGGCGAGGCCACGCGCGGCACGGTCAAGGTGACCTGGGACGGCACGTCCGAGTCCGGCACCCGGG
Organism: Streptomyces sp. NPDC051940; assembly: GCF_040680895.1. Taxonomy (NCBI): domain Bacteria; kingdom Bacillati; phylum Actinomycetota; class Actinomycetes; order Kitasatosporales; family Streptomycetaceae; genus Streptomyces; species Streptomyces sp. NPDC051940. Next base: position 26,755 of record NZ_JBFAXR010000044.1, read on the forward strand.
TGGAGAACGGCGCCTACACCTGGGACCTGACGGCCACCCCGGCCGACGGCTCGGGCGACGCGGCGACGGCCACGGGCGTCGTCCGCGTCACGGGCTGACACCCACGGCACGCGGGACGGGCTGACCGGCCCCCGCGTTGGAAACCGGCCCTTCCCCTGGCACACACCCCGGGGGAAGGGCCGGAGCCTCGCATGTCGCCGGTCAGTCGCGGTAGTCCGGCGCCACCCGCTCCACCAGCCGCAGCAGCGCCGCCCACGCCAGGTCGTACGCGTCGTCGTCCTGGAAGTCCGCCGCCGCCTCGCCCGCGAGCTGGCGGGCGGTGTACTCGCAGACCTGCGGCGACGGCACGGTCAGCGGGACGCCGCCGGCCTGCGCGGTCACCTGGATCTCGCAGGCCCGCTCCAGGTAGTGCATCCGCAGGAACGCCTGGGCCGCGCTCTCGCCGACGGTCAGCAGTCCGTGGTTGCGCAGGATCAGCGCCGGGTGCTGCCCGATGTCGGCGACCAGCCGGCGCTGTTCGTCGAGGTTGAGCGCCACGCCCTCGTAGTCGTGGTAGCCGACGCGGTCGTAGAACTCCATCGACATCTGGTTCAGCGGGAGCAGTCCGCCCTGCTGGGCCGCCACCGCGCACCCCGCCTTCGTGTGCGTGTGCAGCACGCAGTGGGCGTCGGGGCGGGCGGCGTGGATCGCGCTGTGGATGACGAAGCCCGCCGGGTTGACCGGGTACGGGGTCGGCTCGACGGGGTTGCCGGCGAGGTCGATCTTCACCAGGTTCGAGGCGGTGATCTCCTCGAAGAGCAGCCCGTACGGATTGATCAGGAAGTGGTGGTCGGGGCCCGGCAGCCGCAGGGAGATATGGGTGAAGATCAGGTCCGTCATCCGGAAGTGCGCCACCAGCCGGTAGACGGCCGCGAGTTCGCGGCGCAGCCGCAGCTCCTCGGCGGCGGGGTCGGCGGCCGGGGCGTTCGGGGCGGGGACGAGTTGATCGGTCACGGGAAGCTCCTCAGAGGACGGGCGCCACGACCGGCGTCGTGGCGGGACGGCCGGTGCGGTGCCAGGCGATGACGTTCTCGGCGGGAACGCACACGTACGCCCGGCGCGAGACGTCGGACAGGTAGGCGCTGTGCGGAGACAGCTGGATCCGCGGGTGGGAGCGCAGCGGATCGCCGGCGGGCGGCGGTTCGACGGGGAAGACGTCGAGCGCGGCCCCGGCGAGGCGGCCGGAGTCGAGGGCGGCCAGCAGGGCGCCGGGGTCGACGAGTTCGCCGCGCGCGACGTTGACCAGGTACGAGCCGGGGCGCAGCCGGGACAGCAGCGCCCCGTCCACCAGGCCGCGGGTGCCGGGTGTCAGCGGGGTGTGCAGGGACAGCACGTCGGCCGTGGCGACGAGTTCGCCGAGCGGGAGCGGGCCGACCCCGGCCGGCCAGTCCGTCGTGCGCGCGTGCGGGTCGTGGGCGGTGATCCGGCCGAAGACGGGGGCGGCGATCCGGGCCAGCTCGCGGGCGATGCGGCCCATGCCGACCAGGGCGAGGGTCAGCTCGCTCGCGCGCCGCGGCACGTCGGCGAGGTCGGCGCTCCAGCCACCGCCCCGGACCGCCGCGTCGGCCTGGGGCAGTCGGCGGACCAGCGAGAGCGCCGAGGCGAGGGCGTGGACGGCGACGTCCTCGGTGGCCACGGACGGCAGGTTCGTCACCCACAGGCCGCGTCGGCGGGCGGCCTCGACGTCGACCATGTCGTAGCCGGCGGACATCGTCGCGACGATGCCGAGGCCGGGGAGGCGGTCCAGCAGCGGGGCGTCGATCCGCGCGTAGCCGACGATCAGCGCACACGCGTCCCGGGCGGCCTCGGCGATGCGCTCCGGATCGCGGCTGCCCACGACCCGCGCCTCGAAGCCCGCCTCGGTCAGCAGGCGCACGGCGGGGGCGGGGTCGAGCTCTTCCGTGTCCGTGAACACGGCCACCGGCTGACCCATGGCACCCTCCGTGAATGATTCGATCGAATCGACCGACTAGAACTTACGATTCGACTGAGAGAATGTCTATCGACAGACTTCTCGATCGCCTGTGACACCTGTCACCCGCCGCGGCGGGCCCGGGCTGCCCGAGAATGTCACCCATCCGGTCCACCCACGGCCGGAACACCCACGAAGCCGAGGGGAACACCAGGTGGATCTGGACCACACCGATCTGGCGATCGTCCGGGAGCTGCAGACCGACGGGCGCCTGACGTACGAGACCCTGGCCCAGCGCGTGGGGCTGTCCCGGCCGGCGACCCGGATGCGCGTGCAGCGGCTGCTCGACTCCGGCGCCGTACGGGTCGTGGCGATCGTGCATCCGGCCGTCCGCGGGCTCACCGCCACCGCCCACCTGGCGATCGGCACCCGCGGCGAGGCGGCCCCCGTGGCCCGCGAGATCGCCGCCATGCCGCAGGCGCCGTTCGTCACCCTGACCGGCGGGCAGCGGCCGGTGATGGCCGAGCTGCGCACGGCGGGCTTCTCCGAACTGGACCGCGCCATCGAGCGGATCCGCTCCCTGCCGGGCGTGCGCTCCGTCGACCCGCTGATCACCACCCGGCATCTGAAGGACCCGTACCTGCTGACGGACGAGCCGGCCGTCGACCACCTCGACGACGTGGACGAGAAGATCCTCGACGAGCTGGAGCGCGACGGCCGGCTGCCCTTCGCCGAGCTGGCCGAGCGGGCGGGGCTGTCGGCGGGCGCCACCCGCGCCCGCACCCTGCGGCTGCTGGAGGGCGGGGTGGCCAAGGTGGTCGCCCTGGTCCGCCCGGACGTGCTCGGCATCGGCTTCCTGTGCGGGTTCGCCGTACGCCTGCAGGGGCCCACGGACGACGTGGCCGCGCGGCTCGCGTCCTGGGAGCGGGTGTCGTACCTGTCCACCTGCATCGGCCGGGCGGAGCTGGTCGGCACGATCAGCGCCGGGTCGCTCGGGTCCGTACTGGCCACGCTCGAGGAGATGCGGGCGTGCGCGGAGGTGCGCGAGGTGGAGAGCTGGCTGCATCTGGAGCTGGTGAAGGAGCGGTACGACCTGGGGGCGGCGCACTCCTGACCGGCCATTGCAGACGATGCGGAGGTACACACCCCTGATGACTTAACAAAAATTTCTACCAGCACGGTCTAGCGATTCAGTCGTTCGCTGCTTATCGTTCTCACGACCGAATCCGCAGTCGGCTATCGCTGGCGTTTCCTTGGTCGAAAGCAGGCCCCCCATGCACCACCCCCTCGACGCCAGTGACCGCACCCTGCTGGTCACCGGCGCTCCCGTAGCCGCCGCGGGCACCTCCGCCCGCGCCGAGGCCCTCGCGATACGCGGCGACCGCATCGTGCACGTCGGCTCCGCCGACGACGCCCGTGCCGCCCTCGGCCGCGTCGACGAGCACCTGGAGCTCGACGGCGGCCTCGTCCACCCGGGCTTCGTCGACGCCCACTGCCACCCCGTGATGTACGGGCAGGCGCTGGCCTGGGTCGACTGCCGCCCGGAGCGCGTGCCGGACATCGACACCCTCGTCGAGGTGCTGCGCGAGGCCGCCCGCGACCTGCCGGCCGGCGTGCCGGTGCGCGGCTTCGGCTACGAGCACCGCCGCCTCGCCGAGCGCCGCCACCCCACCTGCCACGACCTGGACCGCGTCGCGGACGACCGCGAGGTGTACGTGATGAACGCCTCCGGCCACGGCGGCGTCGTCAACTCCCACACCCTGCGCGGCTGCGGCATCACCGCCGGGACCCCGTCCCCCGAGGGCGGCTCCATCGGCCACTTCGCCAGCGGCGAGCCCGACGGGCAGCTCTGGGACGCGGCGTGCGACCTGCTCACCGGCCCCGCCGGGGTGAAGATCGGCAACCACGGGCCGAACTTCCACCTCTCCGAGCCGGACGCCATCATGGCCGACCATCTGCTGCGCGCCCAGGAGGTGTTCCTGGCGGCCGGCGTCACCACCGTCGGCGACGCGCAGGTCTCGCGCCGCGAGATGGAGACGTATCTGCGGGCGCGCGCCGACGGCTCGCTGCGCATGCGGGTCTCCGCCTACCTCACCTCGGCGCTGCTGGACACCGCCCTCGACCTCGGCGTGGTGCGCGGCTTCGGCGACGACACCTTCCGGGTGCAGGGCGTGAAGTTCTACGCCGACGGCACGCTCGGCGGCTGGACGGCGTACTTCCCCGAGGGCTACGCCGCCGACTGCTGCCACCACGGCCAGCTCTACCACTCCGCCGAGGAGTACGCGGAGATCGTCCGCCGGGCGCACGCCGCCGGGCTGCAGACCGCCACGCACGCGCAGTCGCCGTTCGCCATCGGCATGGTGCTGGACGCCGTGGAGAAGGCGCAGGCCGACCGCCCGCGCCGCGATATGCGCCACCGCATCGAGCACTGCGGTCTGCCCGCCGACGAGCAGATCACGCGGATGGCCGCGCTGGGCGTCGTGCCGGTGATGCAGCCGCAGCACCACCTCCGTACCGGCGACGGCACGCTCACCGCCGTCGGCGAACTCGGCCACCGCTACAACCCGGCCGGGCTGTGCGCGGACGCCGGCGTGCCGGTCGTCTTCTCCTCCGACGCCCCGGTCGCCCCGCCCGCACCCCTCGAGGCCGTCACGGCCGCCGCGACCCGGCGCACCGTGCTCGGCACCGTCCTCGGCGACGAGTCGCTGCGCCTGCCGGTCGCGGCCGGTCTGCACGCGCACACCGGCGCCGCGGCCCGGGCCCTGCACCGCGAGCACGCGGTGGGGGCGCTCGCGCCCGGCATGCTCGCCGACTTCACGGTCCTGGACGCCGACCCGCTGCACGTACCCGTGGACGCGCTGGCGTCCGTCGCGGTGCGCGAGACGTGGATCGGCGGCACCCGCGCCTGGGCCGCTCCCGGCCGCTGACGTCCGCGCCCGGGGCCCTCCCCTCCCCGGGCGAACCCGCTGTCCCCTCCACTCCGGCGTGCCGCACCACACCACTCGGCGCGGCACGCCCGTACAACCCGCTCCCCGTCCCCACGTTCCCAGCCGGAGGTCCCGCATGACGGACCGCACCACCCCCGAGAACGCCCCGCAGAACCCGCGCCGGGCGGCCCTGGCCGCCCTGGCCGGCACGTCCATCGAGTGGTACGACTTCTACGCCTTCGCCACCGCGGCGGCGATCGTCTTCAACGACGTGTTCTTCCCCGAGGACATGCCGACCGCCCTGAAGACCATCTCCTCCTTCGGCACCTTCGCCGTCGGCTTCCTGCTGCGGCCCCTCGGCGGCATCGTCTTCGGTCATATCGGTGACCGGGTCGGCCGTAAGAAGACCCTGGTCATCACGCTGCTGATCATGGGCATCGCCTCCTTCTCCATCGGTCTGCTGCCGACGTACGCGCAGGTGGGCGTGCTCGCGCCGATCCTGCTGATCGTGCTGCGGCTCGTGCAGGGCATCGCGATCGGCGGGGAGTGGGGCGGCGCGGTGCTCATCGCGGTGGAGAACGCGCCCAAGGGCAAGGCCACGTTCTTCGGCTCCTTCGCCCAGCTCGGGTCGTCCGTGGGCGCGCTGCTGTCCACGGGCGCCTTCAGCCTGATGAACCTCTTCGGCGACGACGCGTTCAACTCCTGGGGCTGGCGGGTGCCGTTCCTCGCCTCCGCGGTCCTCGTGATCATCGGCCTGGTCATCCGGATCAAGCTGGAGGACTCCCCGGTGATGGAGGACATCCAGGCCGGGCGTACGAAGGTCTCCGCCAAGCCCGACCGGCTGCCCGTCACGGAGGTCGTGCAGACGGCCTGGCGCACGGTCCTCGCGGGCATCTTCGCGCTGGCCACGGCGACCGGCGGCTACTACGTGGTGACCAGCTACCTCCTGTCGTACGGCACGGACGAGCTCCACCTCTCGGAGTCGATGCTGCTCAACGGCCTCACCCTGGCGGCGTTCCTCGAACTCGTCGTCACACCCTGGCTGTCGTGGCTGGGCGACCGGGTCGGGGCGCACAAGGTCGTCATCGCGGGCCTCGCGGGTGTGGTGCTGCTGGCGATCCCGCAGTTCCTGGTCATGGACACGGGCAGCGTGGTGCTGATCTACGCGCTGATGCTGGCGATGCGGTTCGTGATGTCGGCGCTGTACGGGCCGATCGCGGCGATCCTCGCCGAGGGCTTCGACCCGCACGTGCGGTACACGGGCATCTCGCTGTCGTACCAGATCTGCAACATGATCTTCGGCGGCTTCGCCCCGGTGGTGGCGGTGACGCTGTCGGAGGCGGCCGACGGGGCGTACTGGCCGCCGGCGGTCCTGCTGATGGCGATCTCGGTGATCGGCATCTGGTGCACGACCCTCCTCCACAAGGCGCGAGTGCGCCGCGAGGCGCTCACCCCCCTCGCCCACAAGGAGCGCGCCACGGCCGCAGTCTGACCGGCCCACCCCGTGCCCGGCACCGCGGACGTCGATCCGCGGCGCCGGGCACGGCCGTGTCGTCGGCGACCACCCGACGGGCATCCGTGATGTCAGCGCCCCGTGACAGGCTTCCGCCCACCGCGGACGACGCCGCATGGGCCGGGGCGACGCCGGAGCAGGTTCGCGCGGCGTCGGAGTCGGACGAGTACCTCTCCGTGGTCTTCGTCGCCGACGCGCACACCATGGCGTCGGGGGCGCACGCGCTGCTCGCGCTCGACCTGGGCGAGGAGGAGGACAAGCCCGAGGACCTCGACCCGAAGTACTACGCGGATCTGATCCTGCAGCTCACCGAGTCCCCCGCCGCACGCGAGTTCCGGACCACGCCCGCCGCGCTCCACGACGTCTTCGCGAACCTGCAGATCGCCAACCTGGACTTCGACGACTTCGCACAGGAGGCCGCCACGGACCCCGACGGGGTCCTGCGCCCGGTGTGAATCCTGGGCGCGTCAGGCGTCCTCCCGCGCCGTCGCCCGTGCGGCCAGCGTGCGCAGGGCCGCCGCCGACGCGGAGCCCTCCTCCACGGTGTGGGCCACCAGGGCCTGGTCCGGGTCGTCCGGGAGGCGGAGGGTTTCGAAGCCGAGGTCCAGTTCGCCGGCCAGCGGGTGGCGGTAGACGTAGCGGCCGTGGGTCTTGTCCCGCAGCCGGTGCTCCGCCCACAGCGTGCGGAACTCCGCGCTGCGCTCGCCCAGTTCCCCGATCAGCGCCGCCGTCGACGGATCGCCGGGGTGGCGGCCCGCGTCGTAGCGGAGGTAGGCGACGACGTCCGACGCCTTGCCCGGCCAGTCGGCGTACAGCTCCCGCATCGCGGGGTCGAGGAAGACCAGCCGGGCGAGGTTGCGCTCGCGCGGCGGCAGCGCGCCGAAGTCCGCGATGAGCGCCGCCGCCAGGGGGTTCCAGGCGAGGACGGACACGTTGCGGCCCACGACGTACGCCGGGACGTCGTCCATCGACGACAGGAGGCGCAGCAGCCCGGGGCGTACGACCTGCAGGCCGGCCGCGGCAGCGCCGGCCTTTCCCGGCAGCGCCAGCCGGCGCAGATGCGCCCGCTCCGTCGCGTCCAGCCGCAGCACGCCCGCCACCGCGTCCAGTACGGACTCCGAGAACTGCAGGTCCCGCCCCTGCTCCAGCCGTACGTAGTGGTCGACGCTCACCCCCGCCAGCAGCGCCAGCTCCTCCCGGCGCAGCCCCGGCACCCGGCGTCTGCCCCCGCTGGGCAGCCCGACCTCCTCGGGGCTCAGCCGGGCCCGCCGGGACCGCAGGAACTCCCCCAACTCCGCGCGCCGGTTCATCGTCATGACCGCCAGTCTGCCGCACCCGGCCGCCCGCACCCTGGTCACGCCGAGCCCAGGCTCCGGATGGATCTGGGTAACTCCCGACGGCGGGCGCACGCTGGGATCACCGCGGCAGAAGTCGCGGGGGACGACCCACGTCACAGGAGTAGCACGATGAGCATCGACACCACCCGCACCCTCGGCGCCCGCTCCGGGCTGGAGATCTCGACCGCCGGCCTCGGCGCCTGGGCGATGGGCGGCGGCGACTGGGGGTTCGCCTGGGGTCCGCAGGACGACGCGGACTCCGTCGCCACGGTCCACGCCGCCGTCGGGGCGGGCGTCAACTGGATCGACACCGCCGCGGCGTACGGCCTCGGCCACTCCGAGGAGGTGATCGGCAAGGCCCTCGCCGCGCTGCCGGCCGGCGACCGTCCGTACCTCTTCACCAAGACCGGACTGGTCTGGGACGACCCCGCCGACCGCACCGCGCCGCCGCGCAAGGTGATGACCCCGGCCGCGGTACGGCGCGAGCTGGAGGAGTCGCTGCGCCGCCTCGGCACCGACCACGTCGACCTCTACCAGGTGCACTGGCCGGGCGACGGCAAGCTGCTCACCTGGGGCACGGAGGGCACCGACGAGGCGGTCGGCGCCACCCCGCTGGAGGAGTACTGGCAGACCATGGCCGACCTCCGCCAGGAGGGTAAGGTCCGCGCGATCGGCCTGTGCAACCACAGCGTCGAGGAGCTGGAGCGCGCCGCGGCCGTCGCCCACATCGACGCGATCCAGCCGCAGTTCTCGGCCCTCACCCGGCTCACCGCCGACGAGATCCGCTGGGCGGAGGAGCACGGCACCGGCGTCATCGTCTACCAGCCGATGCACTCCGGCCTGCTCACCGGCACCTTCGACGCGGCCCGCGTGGCCGCACTCCCGGCGAACGACTGGCGGCGCACGCACCCGGACTTCACCACCCACCTCGCCCCCAACCTCCGCGTCGCCGACGCCCTGCGCGCCGTGGCCGAACGCCGCGGCACCACCGTCGCCGCCGTCGCGGTGGCCTGGGCACTGGCCTGGCCCGGCGTGACCGGCGCGATCGTCGGCGCCCGCCGCCCCGGCCAGATCGCGGGCTGGGCACCGGGCGCGGACCTCGTCCTGACGGACGCCGACCTGGACGGGATCGCCGCCGCGATCACCGCGTCCGGCGCCGGTACGGGCCCGGCGCGTCCGTGACATGGGCGGCCGGATCACCGTCGTGGCCGAACTCCAGGCCCTCCGGGGCCTGGAGGACCGGCTGCGCACCGCGCTCGAGGCGATGATCGAGCCGTCGCTGGGAGAGCGGGGCTGCCTGTCGTACGGGGTGTACGCCGACCTCAACCGGCCGGGGCGGATGACCGTGGTGACCGAGTGGTCCGACGCGGCCGCCCTCGCGGCGCACGAGGCGGGCCCGCACACCCGCCATCTGCGACAGGTACTGGACCGGGTGCTCACCGATCCGGCCCTGGTACGGCGGCTGGTGGCGGCCCCGGAGCCGGACGGGGCGAGCGCGTGAGCCCTCAGCCCTCAGCCAGCCCCTCCGCGAGCACCTCCGCCAGATGGCGCGCGTCCCCCCGCCCCGCGAGCTGTGCGATCTGGGTGCGGCACGAGTAGCCGTCCGCCACGATCGCCGTCTCCGGGGCGGCCCCGCGTACGGCCGGCAGCAGGTGCTCCTCCGCGCACGCCACCGACACGTCGTAATGGCCTTGCTCGAAGCCGAAGTTCCCCGCCAGACCGCAGCAGCCGCCCACCAGGCCGCCGGTCAGTCCCGCCCGTTCCATCAGCCGCCGTTCGGCCTCGTCGCCGAGGACCGCGTGCTGGTGGCAGTGCAGCTGGCCGGTCACGGGGCGGTCGAGGCGCGGGGGCTGCCAGCCGAGGTCCTCCAGGCGCTGGGCGAAGGTGCGGACGTTCGCCGCGAGGCGGGCCGCGCGCGGGTCGTCCGGCAGCAACTCGGGCAGGTCCGTGCGCAGCGTCGCCGCGCACGACGGCTCCAGGACCGTGACCGGTTCGTCGAGGTACTGCGGGTCGAGCAGGTCCAGGGTCCGGCGCAGCACCCCGCGGGCCTTGTCCAGCTGGCCGGTGGAGACGTAGGTGAGCCCGCAGCACACCCCGGCCGGGGTCCCGGTGACGGTCGGCCCGGCCGCCTCCAGCACCCGGACGGCCGCCGCGCCGCGCTCCGGCGCCAGGTACTCGGTGAAGGTGTCCCGCCACAGCAGGGAGTGCCGGTCGCCGGACACGATGACGGTCCCCCGGTCGCCCCAGTCCCGCCGCAGCCACCGCCCGAAGGTCTCCACCGCGAGCGGCGGGAACGCCCGCTCGGGCGCGATGCCCCCGAGACGCCGTGCCAGGGCCGCCAACACCCGCCTGTGCAGCGCCCAGTTCGCCGCCCGGGCCAGCCGCAGCCGCGCGGCCCACCGCAGCCACTGCGGCAGCCGCCCCAGCGCGTAGTGCGAGCGCGGACGCAGCCGCCGGCGGTAGTGGTGGTGCAGGAACTCCGCCTTGTACGTCGCCATGTCCACCCCGACCGGGCAGTCGCTGCGGCACCCCTTGCACGACAGGCACAGGTCCAGCGCGTCCCGTACCTCCTCCGAACGCCAGCCGCCGCGCACCACGTCGCCCGCGAGCATCTCGTGCAGCAGCCGCGCCCGGCCGCGCGTCGAGTGCTTCTCCTCGCCCGTCGCCCGGTACGACGGGCACATCACGCCCGCCGACCCGGCGGGCTGGCGGCATTTGGCGACACCCACGCACCGCCGTACCGCGCCCGCGAAGTCCCCGCCGTCCGCCGGGTACGCGAACTCCACCGGCACCGGCCGCGACGGCAGCACCTCGAACCGCAGCCCCGAGTCCAGCGGCTCGGGCCGGGCGAGGATGCCCGGGTTGAGCCCGCCGTCCGGATCCCACAGGTCCTTGAACCGGTGGAAGAGGGCGACCAGTTCGGTCCCGTACATGCGCGGCAGCAGCTCGGCCCGCGCCTTGCCGTCGCCGTGCTCCCCGGAGAGCGAGCCGCCGTGCGCGACGACCAGGGCGGCCTGGGCGTAGGAGAACTCGCGGAAGCGGGCGACGCCCTTCGGGGTCAGCAGGTCGAAGTCGATCCGCACATGGATGCAGCCGTCGCCGAAGTGCCCGTACGGCGTGCCGCGCAGCCCGTACTCCCGCAGCAGCGCGCGGAACTCGCGCAGATACGGGCCGAGCCGCTCCGGCGGCACCGCGCAGTCCTCCCACCCGGGCCACGCCTCCGCGCCGTCCGGCAGCCGCGTCGCCGTGCCGGAGGCGTCCTCGCGGATCCGCCACAGCGCCCGCTGCCCGGCCGGATCGGCGACGACGGTGTGGTCGAGGGCGTCCGCCGCGCGGCACAGCTCCCCGGCCCTGGCCCACGCCTCGGCGGGCGTGTCCCCGCCGGCCTCCGCGAACAGCCAGGCCCCGCCGCGCGGCAGCCCCCCGCTCCCGCGTACGAGGTCGGCGGCCATCCCCTCGACGGTGAGCGGGGAGTACGGCAGCAGCCCGGGCGCCGCCTCGGCCGCCGCGCTCTCGTCGGCGTACCCGAGGACGGCCAGGGCACGGGCCTTCGGCGACTCGACCAGCCCCACGGTGGCCTCGGTGAGCAGCGCCAGCGTGCCCTCGCTGCCGCAGTGGGCGCGGGCGCCGTCGGCGCCGTTCTCGGGGAGCAGGGCGTCCAGGGCGTAACCGGAGATGCGGCGCGGCATGCGCTGCGGGTAGCCGGTGCGCAGCAGGGCGAGATGGCCGCCGACGAGCCGGTCCAGCCCGGCCGGGGCGTCCAGCCCCCGGCCGAGGCGCATCCGCTGCCCGCGGTACGTCAGGACCGACAGCTCACGGACGTTGTCGGCGGTCGTGCCCCAGGCGACGGAGTGCGAGCCGCAGGAGTTGTTGCCGATCATGCCGCCGAGCGTGCACCGGCTGTGGGTGGAGGGGTCGGGCCCGAAGCGCAGCCCGTGCGCGGCGGCCCGCGCGTTGAGCGCGTCGAGGACGGCACCGGGCTGGACGACCGCGGTACGGGCGTCGGGGTCGACGGACACGACGGCGTTCATGTGCCGGGTGAAGTCAAGCACCACACCGGTGCCGGTGGCCTGCCCGGCGATGGACGTGCCCCCGCCGCGCGCCACGACGGGCACCCCGTGCTCCCGGCACACCCGCAGCACGGCCTCGACGTCGTCCGCGTCGCGCGGGGCGACGACACCGAGGGGGACGCGGCGGTAGTTGGAGGCGTCCATCGTCGTCAGGGCGCGGCTCTGGGCGTCGAAGGAGACCTCCCCGCCGACGACGGCCCGCAGCGCGCCTTCCAGACCGGTCATCCCCCCACCCTGCCCTATCCGGGGCCGGGGACGCGGGTACGCCGGGGCGGGTCACGGACCCGGGGCGAACAGCACACGCACACCAGCGCCGCACAGGTGCGCCATTTCCCGCACACAGGGTGGACATCCGCGTCTCAGCCGGTGGACTGGCCTCTCAACAGGCGGTCCGCAGCGATTACGCTGCCGCCGTGGCTGAGATCCAGATTCCCGCTGACATCAAGCCCGCCGACGGCCGGTTCGGTTCGGGTCCCTCCAAGGTGCGTGTCGAGGCCGTCCAGGCCCTGGCCGCCACCGGTACCTCCCTGCTCGGCACCTCCCACCGCCAGGCCCCGGTGAAGAACCTGGTCGGGCGCGTGCGTGAGGGCGTCTCCGAGCTGTTCTCCCTGCCCGAGGGGTACGAGGTCGTCCTCGGCAACGGCGGTTCCACGGCGTTCTGGGACATCGCCACGCACGGTCTGATCGAGCGCCGGTCCCAGCACCTGAACTTCGGCGAGTTCTCGTCGAAGTTCGCCAAGGCCGCCAAGCTGGCGCCGTGGCTGGAGGAGCCGTCGGTCATCGCCTCCGACCCGGGGACCCACCCGGAGCCGGTCGCCGAGGCGGGCGTGGACGTCTACGCCCTCACCCACAACGAGACCTCCACCGGTGTCGCCCTGCCCGTGCAGCGGGTCGAGGGCGCGGACGCCGGGTCCCTGGTGGTCGTGGACGCCACCTCCGGCGCGGGCGGTCTGCCCGTCGACATCGCCCAGACGGACGTCTACTACTTCGCCCCGCAGAAGTCCTTCGCCGCCGACGGCGGGCTGTGGCTGGGCGTCTTCTCCCCCGCGGCGCTGGAGCGGGCCGAGTCCGTGCACGCCTCCGGCCGGCACATCCCGGAGTTCTTCTCGCTGCCCACGGCGATCGACAACTCCCGTAAGAACCAGACGTACAACACGCCGGCCCTCGCCACGCTCTTCCTGCTCGCCGAGCAACTGGACTGGATCAACGGCCAGGGCGGGCTGAAGTGGGCCGTCGAGCGGACGGCCGACTCCTCGTCGCGGCTGTACGGGTGGGCGGAGCGGTCGTCGTACGCGACGCCGTTCGTCTCCGACCCGGGCAAGCGGTCGCAGGTCGTCGGAACGATCGACTTCGCGTCGGGCGTTGACGCGGCGGCTGTCGCCAAGGTGCTGCGGGCCAACGGGATCGTCGATACGGAGCCGTATCGGAAGCTCGGGCGCAACCAGCTGCGCGTGGCGATGTTCCCGGCCATCGAGCCGGCGGACGTCGAGGCGCTCACCGCGTGCGTCGACTTCGTCGTCGAGCGGCTCTGATCCCGGGTTCCGGTCGGGCGGGTGGCCCGGGGGCTCTGCCCCCGGACCCCCGTCGCGGCCTTCGGCCGCATCGCGCCTGGACGGCGCTCGTCCTCAAACGCCGGACGGGCTGGTTTTACCGTGACAGCCTCTGAAATCTCCGCACCGCCAGCGGCAGGAACACCGCTGTGATCGCCAGCGGCCACAGCACTGCCATCAGCAGCGCGTGCTGTTCCACCCATGAGTCCCCGAGCTGTACCGGGTTCCCGTACAGGTCGCGGACCGCGTTCGCCGTCGAGGACACCGGGTTCCACTGGGCGATCGCGCCCAGCCACGACGGCATGTCCGACGGGGCGGCGAAGACGCTGGAGATCATCCCGAAGGGGAACGCGATCGCGAACAGGTTCCCCGCGGCCTCCTGGTTCGGCACCAGGAGCCCCAGCACCACGCCCACCCAGATCAGCGAGAACCGCAGCAGGAGCAGCAGCCCGAACGCCGCCGCCGTCGCCGCGGGGCCCCCGTCCGAACGCCAGCCGACCGCCAGGGCGATCGCGGCCAGGACCGCCAGGTCCACCGAGGCGCCGATCAGGTCCGAGACGCCGCGGCCGCCGACCACCGCCGACGGCGCCATCGGCATCGAACGGAACCGGTCCATCAGGCCCTTGTCCTTGTCGATGGACATCAGCATCGCGGTGTTCATGAAGCCGAAGGCCATCGTCATCGCGAACATCCCCGGCATGGCGTACGACTTGTAGGCGTCCAGGTCCATCTTCATGCCGCTGCCGAAGACGTACACGAACAAGAGCACCGAGACGACCGGGAAGCCCAGCTGCCAGGCGATGTTGGACGGCTGGCGCCGGTAGTGCAGCAGGCCGCGGCGGACGATCGTCCAGCAGTCCGCCAGCGCCCAGCGCAGCCGGGACTCCGGGGCGGTCTCCTCCAGGGTCACGCTCATGCGGCCACCTCCACGTCGTCACCGGCCGAAGAGCCGGTCAGCTGCAGGAACACGTCGTCCAGCGTCGGCCTGCGCAGGCCGATGTCCTCCACCGCGACACCCTCGTCCTGCAGGGTCCTGGCCACCTCCGTCAGCGCCGCCACGCGGTCCCGCACCGGCGCGTGCACCCGTGCGCCGGCCAGGTCGACGGCCGGCTCGGCGTCCGTCACCTTGGCGATGGCCCGCATCGCGTCGGGGATGGCCGACGCCTGCGCGACGACGACCTCGATCCGGTCGCCGCCGACGCGGTTCTTCAGCGCCTCCGGGGTGTCGTCGGCGATGGTGCGGCCGGCGTCGATGACCGCGATACGCGAGGCCAGCTTGTCGGCCTCCTCCAGGTACTGGGTGGTGAGCAGCACCGTGGTGCCCTGCGCCACCAGCGCGCGCACCGAGTCCCAGACCTCGCCGCGGCATGGGGGTACCCCCTGCTCGAACGGAGCGAAGCGGAGTTGAGAGCTTGGGGGAGGGTCGAGGCCGGTCGTCGGCTCGTCGAGGAAGAGCACGCGGGGCCGGAGGATCATGCTCGCCGCGAGGTCCAGACGGCGGCGCATACCGCCGCTGTACTCCTTGGCGCCCTTGTCCGCGGCCTCGACCAGGTCGAACTGCTCCAGCAGTTCCACGGCGCGGGCGCGCGCCCGGCGCGCCCCGAGGTGGAACAGGCGGCCGAACATCTCCAGGTTCTGCCGGCCGGTGAGGATCTCGTCCACCGCCGCGTACTGCCCGGTGAGCCCGATCAGCCGGGGCACCCGGCGGGCCTCGCGCACCACGTCGTGCCCGCCGACCGCCGCGCGCCCGCCGTCGAGCGCAAGCAGCGTGGACAGGATCCGCACCGCCGTGGTCTTCCCGGCGCCGTTGGGGCCCAGCAGCCCGTACACCGTGCCGTAGGGCACGGCCAGGTCGAAGCCGTCGAGGGCGCGCTTCTCCCCGTATCGCTTGTGCAGTCCCTCGGCCAGGACCGCCGTCTCCGTCGTCAAGGTCTCTTCCTCCCCGGTGTCCCGGGTATCCCCGGTCGTCATCTGAGTACGCCGTACGCGTCGATGCGTACACTGTACTCACATAAGCGTACGCCATACGCAGATTCAGGGGCAGCGGCTACCATGGACACCGCCATGACGACGACCGAACACAGCGGAAGCGGAGACCTCAGCCGCAGCATGGCGCTGCTCTGGGACATCAACGACCGCCCCAGCCGCGGCCCCCGACCGGCCCTCACCCTCGACCGGATCGTCGGCGCCGCCATCGCCGTCGCCGACGCCGAGGGGCTGGAGGCCGTGTCCATGCGCCGGCTCGCCGGCGATCTGGGCGTGGGGACCATGTCCCTCTACCGCTACGTCCCGGGCAAGGGCGAGCTGCTCGACCTGATGCTGGACCGGGTCAGCGCGGTCGACCCGGAGCGGGTCGGGACGCTCGACGACGACTGGCGCGAGGCCCTGCGGCAGCTGGCGCGGGGCATGTGGGAGCTGTACGTCGGCCATCCCTGGCTGCTGCACGTCGACCAGGCCCGCCCGGTCCTCGGCCCGAACGGGCTGAAGGGCTTCGAGATCGCGCTCACCGGACTGGACGGCACCCCGCTCGGCGGCCGCGAGAAGACCAACGTGGTCACGATCGTCGAGGCCCTGGTCAGCAGCATCGCCCGCACCCACGTCAACGCCGCGCAGGCGGAGGCCCGTACGGGCATCAGCGACGCGGAGTTCTGGGAGGCCCAGATGCCGGCGCTGTCGAAGGCGATGCAGTCCGGCGCCTATCCGCACATCGCGGCGCTGGAACCGGACGCCTTCAGCACCCCCGGCGACGCGGTGGTGGCCTTCGCGATGGAGCGGCTGATCGACGGCTTCGAGGTGTTCTTCGCCGGCCGCGACGGCCCGCCTCCGCCCGGGGCCACCTGCGACTGATCATTACGAGGCGGTCAGCGCCTGCGGAACACCCGCCGCAGCAGCGTGACCGCCGCCGTCGCGCCGGCGAAGACCAGGACGCCCAGGAAGAGGTTGCGCTCACCGTCGTCCGAGCCCGCGAAGCCGCCGCCCGCGCCGCCCGTCGCGCTGCCGCCCGAGGAGCCCTTGCCGCTGTCGGACGCGCCCGCGTCCTGTTCGTCGCGGTCCACGGCGACACGTTCGACGTCGCTGCCGGCGCCCTCCGAGCCGTACATCAGGGCCCGCCCGTCGGTGGTGTAAGTCATCGACTCGCCCTGCCGCTGCAGCGGCACCCGCAGCGAGCCGTCCTCGGCGGGCCTGCCGCCCTTCCACATGTACATCCGCCCGCCCAGATAGCTGCGCAGCGCCAGATGCCCGCCGCCGGGCGAGAACGCGCCGTCGGTGACCCAGAGGTCTATGGGCGCGACCTTCCTGAAGACGTTCATCCCCGTCGGCTTGAGCTTCGCCGGGCCCTCGTAGAGCGCGCCGCCGCCCTCGATCTTGCTGGCGATGTACGCCCGGCCGCTCTTCGGGTGGATCATCAGCGCCTCGGCGTCCCGGGCCCCGTCCTCGTACCGCACGTTGTACTGGACGGCCCGGACCGTCGCGTCGCGCAGCACCTTCGGCTCGGGGAAGCGGTAGATCCAGACGTGGTCCCAGCCGCCCTTGAGGTTGTCGCCGATGTCGCCTACGTAGAGCTGGTTGCCCGGGCCGAGGGAGATCGCCTCCACGTCGCGCGGCTCGCCGACGCCCTTCAGGGTGATCGTCGCGACCGTCTTGCCCGTCGAGCTGTCGACGGCGTAGACGTACGGGCCGTCGTCGCTGTCGTTGTGCGTCCAGTAGATCCCGGGGTGCTGACGGCTCGCGGCCAGCCCGCTGGACTCGGTGATCCTGGGGTCCTGGAGGCGGAAGTCCCCGTCGTCGGCGGACGCGCTCGCGGCGCCGGACAGGACCAGCAGGGCGGCGACGAGGGCGGCGAGGGCTTTCGGCATGACCCAAGCCTGCCACGGGTGTCCGATGTCACGCCGCCACGGCCCTCGGCGTGCGGCGGGCGTGGCCGATGATGTGGCGATGCGGATCATGTTCGTCGGTGACTCCATGACGATCGGCGGGGCCGGCGAGCACACCTGGCGCTTTCGGATGTGGCAGCACCTGGACCGGACCCACGACGGCCCGTTCACGGTGGTGGGCCCGCGCGACGGGCTGTACGACCCGGCCACCGGCGGCTGCGACGCCCAGAGCTACGCCGACCCCGGCTTCCCCCGGGCCCACCTCGCGGGGTGGGGCGAGGGCTGGCTGCACATGGCGCCGCTGATCGGCCCGGCGGTACGGGAGCACCGCGCGGACACGCTGCTCGTCTCCCTCGGGCTGATCGACCTGGGCTTCTACACCAACGCCGGGCAGACGCTGGACAACGTGCACCGGTTCGTCGCGGCGGCGCGCGGGGCCGAGCCGCACGTGCGGATCGTGGTGCTGCCGGTGCTGAGCAACGTCAAGGCGGTGGACGACCCGCCGTTCGGCGCGGAGTGCGAGCGTTTCAACGAACTCCTCGCGAAGGCCGTCGCCGAACTCTCCACCCCGGCCTCGCCCCTGCTGCTGGCGTCCCCGCCGGACCCGTGGGACCTGGCCGCGGCCACGCACGACGGCACGCACCCCTCCCTCGCCGGCGAGCACCAGCTGGCGGCGGCGTTCGCGGACGCGCTGCACCAGGGGTGGGGCGTGGGCGGCCGGTACAGGCTCACATAGCCCGTACCGGCCGCCGGTTCAGCACCGGGTCGCGAGGCTCACCAGGCGAACGCCTCCGGCGACGGGCCCGGGCCGGGGAAGATCTCGTCCAGGGCCGTCAGCACCTCCTCGCCCAGCTCCAGCTCCAGCGCCCGCAGCGCGCTCTCCAACTGCCCGGCGGTGCGCGGACCGACGATCGGGCCGGTCACGCCCGGCCGGGTCAGCAGCCAGGCCAGGGCCGCCTCGCCCGGCTCCAGCCCGTGCTTGTCGAGCAGGTCCTCGTACGCCTGCACCTGCTCGCGTACGGAGGTGTCGGCCAGGGCGTCGGCCGAGCGGCCGGAGGCGCGGCGGCCACCCTCGGCCTGCTTCTTGATGACGCCGCCCAGCAGACCGCCGTGCAGCGGCGACCAGGGGATCACGCCGAGCCCGTACTCCTGGGCGGCCGGGATGACCTCCATCTCGGCGCGCCGTTCGGCGAGGTTGTACAGGCACTGCTCGCTGACCAGGCCGACCGCGCCGCGGCGGGCGGCGGCCTCGTTGGCCTGGGCGATCTTGTAGCCGGGGAAGTTCGAGGATCCGGCGTAGAGGATCTTGCCCTGCTGGATCAGGACGTCGATCGCCTGCCAGATCTCCTCGAACGGCGTGGAGCGGTCGATGTGGTGGAACTGGTACACGTCGATGTAGTCGGTCCGCAGCCGGCGCAGGCTGGCCTCGACACCGCGCCGGATGTTCACCGCCGACAGCTTGTCGTGGTTGGGCCAGGCGTCCCCGTCGGGGGCCATGTTGCCGTACACCTTGGTGGCCAGGACCACCTTGTCGCGGCGGTCGCCGCCCTGGGCGAACCAGTTGCCGATGATCTCCTCGGTGCGGCCCTTGTTCTCGCCCCAGCCGTAGACGTTGGCCGTGTCGAAGAAGTTCAGGCCCGCGTCGAGGGCGCTGTCCATGATCGCGTGGCTGGCCGCCTCGTCCGTCTGGGGGCCGAAGTTCATCGTGCCGAGGACGAGCCGGCTGACCTTGAGTCCTGTGCGTCCGAGCTGTGTGTACTTCATGCACCACAGCCAACTGCCTGGAGTCCGCTCCAGGCAAGCCCGGCCCGCACCGGCGGGTGCGGGCCGGGCCCGAACAGGTCGAGCCCGTCGTGTAGGTGCCGTCCATGCCCGGCTGGGGCAGGACCTCGTACCTGGTCTGCCGGAACGCGCCGGAGCCCACGGTGTTCTCGCGCTTCTCCGTCTCGCCCCGGAACGGGGCGGTGATCCAGGAGACGCAGGGATCTCGAACGCGGTTTTCGCGTCCGGTCACGAAGAGGGCTCGGCCGGTGGCGCGGGGCGACGTCGGCGCGTCAGCGGCCGAGTGCCGCCGCCACCGCCACGATCACGAACATCAGCACGAGCGCGCCGCTCACCACACGCATACGGGTCTTGGCATTCACGCCTTCGAGACTAACCGGACCCGCCGAGTGCCCAGCCACCGACCACCTCGTAGCGGGGCTGCTCGCCGGGAACGCCGCTGTGCGGCAGATGGCTGCGTACGAGACTCAGCTCACCGGCGGTCCAGTTCCGGCCGGCGAACGCGGCGAGCGCGTCGGTGTAGGCGGCGAGCCGGGTCTCGCCCGTCCTGCCCTGCCGGGCGAGCGTGAGGTGCGGGTGGTACGGGCGGTGCTCGTTGCGCGGGGCCAGCCCGGCCTTGCGGGCGGCGGCCTCCGCCGCTCCGGCGAGGTGCCGCAGTTCACGTGTGTCCCCGCTCACCCCGGCCCACAGCGTGCGGTCCCCGAACCGGCCGGCGTGCTCGATGCGCAGCCCCATCGCCGCACGGTGCGACGCGGCCCGCTCCAGCCGGCGCTCCAGCTCCGGTACGTCGTCCTCGGCGACCTCGCCGTAGAACGCGAGGGTGATGTGCCATCCGTCGCGGCCGGTCCAGCGCAGCGCGTCGGCGCCGGCCAGGTCCCGCAGGGGCGCGCACGCGCCCGCGAGCTCGTCCAGCACGGCCGGGGGCGGGATGACCGCCGCGAAGAGCCTCATGGGCCCAGTGTGCGGCAGCGGGGCCCCGGGGGCGCGAGGCCCCCGGGAACCGGGCTGTGCGGTACTACGCGGCCGCCGCGAACTCGCGCGGGACCAGCCGCAGGTGCTGGTGGCCGCGCCGCAGGTCCAGCCGGATGCGGACGCCGCCCGCGCGGGCCAGCATCAGGCCGACGAACACCGCCGCCGCGGCGGAGATCAGGCCGCACGCGACGAATCCGATCCGCGCCCCGTAGGTGTCCGTGACCCAGCCGACGACCGGTCCGCCGACCGGCGTACCGCCGACGAACACCATCATGAACAGGCTCATCACCCGTCCCCGCATCGCCTCGTCCGTGCGCATCTGGACGTTGGAGTTGGCGGTGACGTTGAAGAGCAGCCCGAACATCCCCGCGGGGACCAGCAGCACCGCGAAGAGCCACAGCGACGGCGAGAGCGCCGTGACGGCCTCGAGCAGGCCGAAGGCGAGCGCCGCGCCGATGGTGACCCGCAGCAGCGAGACCCCCCGCTTGGCCGCGAAGAGCGCGCCGGCCAGCGAGCCGGCCGCGAGCAGCGAGTTCAGCACGCCGTACAGGCCCGCGTCGCCGTGGAAGACGTCGTCGACGTACGCCGTGAGCCAGATCGGGAAGTTGAAGCCGAAGGTGCCGATGAAGAAGACGAGCACGATCGGCCAGATCAGGTCTGGGCGTCCCGCGACGTAGCGCAGCCCCTCCCGCAGCTGCCCCTTGCCGCGCGGCGCGCGCTCCACGGGGTGGAGTTCGGCCGTACGCATCAGGGCGAGACCGGCGAGCGGTGCGATGAAGGAGAGCCCGTTCAGCAGGAAGGCCCACCCGGAGCCCACCGCGCTGATCAGGATGCCCGCCACCGCGGGGCCGACGAGCCGGGCGGTCTGGAAGTTCGCGGCGTTCAGCGAGACCGCGTTGCGCAGCTGCGCGGGGCCGACCAGCTCGGAGACGAAGACCTGGCGGGTCGGGTTGTCGACCACCGTGGCCATGCCGAGCAGGAAGGCCATGACGTACACGTGCCAGACCTGGACCACGCCGCCGAGCGTGAGCGCGGCGAGGGCGAGGCCGGTGAGGCCCATGAACGCCTGGGTGACGAAGAGGAGGCGGCGCTTGTCGAAGCGGTCGGCGATCACACCGCCGTACAGGCCGAAGAGCAGCATCGGCAGGAACTGCATCGCGACGGTGATACCGACGGCGGCGGCGGAGCCGGTGAGGCTGAGGACGAGCCAGTCCTGGGCGATGCGCTGCATCCAGGTGCCGGTGTTGGACACCATCTGGCCGGTCGCGAAGAGCCGGTAGTTCCTGATCCTGAGGGAGCTGAAGGTGGTGGTAGTGGCGGTCGGTGCGGGTGCGGAGTCTGCTCCGGGTCCCGTACTCAAAAGCTTCGCCTCCTCGGCGGTCGGTCTGCGGCCGTGACGGCCGCCTTACAGGTGTGCGAGCTTCTCCAGCACGGGTGCGGCCGCCCGCAGGGCGGCCCACTCGTCCTCGTCCAGCGCCCCGGCCAGCTCGGCCAGGAAGACGTTGCGCCGGCGGCGCGCCTCCTCGAGCAGGCCCTGGGCCTGTTCGGTCTGGCTCACCACCTTCTGCCGCCGGTCGTCCGGATGGGCGTCCAGCCGCACCAGTCCCTTGGACTCGAGCATCGCGACGATGCGCGTCATGGACGGCGGCTGCACGTGCTCCTTGCGCGCCAGCTCGCTGGGCGTGCAGGGGCCGCACCGGAACAGCGTGCCGAGCACGGACATCTCTGTCGGGCTCAGCGACTCGTCGGTCCGGTGATGGCGGATACGGCGGGAGAGCCGCATCACGGCGGAGCGCAGAGCGTTGATCGCGGCCGCGTCTTCGGGGCTGGACAGCTCAGGCATGTTCTTAGGGTATCTCATTACCTTGACTAAGGAAAGCGCGTGTATGGCGCAAGCACCCACGGAAGGTTACGGGCGCGATCGGGAAGCCACCCGAACGGGTGAGGTTGCGCGGGATTCTGACACGTGCAGACGTGCGAGACGTCAGCCTGACGGTCATGGGGACAGAGGTGCTCAGCCTGCGAATCGACGGCGCACTCCTCGACCGTCTGCGGAGTCACGCGGCAAGGCGGGGGATGAGCGTCCAGGACTATGTGGTCCGTACGCTCGTCCGCGACGACTTCGACGAGCGGTTCAAGACGGCGGTGGACGAGTCGGAACGGCTCAGCGACTGGGCCGGGGGGCTCGCCGGCCCCCCGGCGGGGCGCCACCGCGCGTCGGCGCTGGGGGCGTAGCGCGAAGGGGGTCAGGGGGCGCGAACCACCCGTGGGGCGCGCCGCTCGCGCGCCCGGCCCGGACGGGTCGGGCGCGAACGACGGAAGCCCGGGGGCTCGCCCCCGGGCTTCCGTCGCGGTCCGCCCCGGCGGCGGGCCCGCAGCTGCCTACTTGATGCCCAGCACCTGCTCGATGGGGTTGAGCAGGAAGTAGAGCAGGAAGAACAGACCGACCACGTTCAGCGGCCAGGCGACCTCGCGGAAGCGCCCCGTCGCGGCCCTGAGCAGGATGAACGCCAGGACGCCGATGCCGATGCCGTTCGTGATGCTGTACGTGAACGGCATCATCAGCATCGTCAGGAACGCGGGCACCGCGATCGTGGCGTCCGTCCAGTCGATGCTGGTGATGTTCGACGCCATGATCATGAAGCCCACGACGACCAGCGCCGGGGTGGCGGCCTGCGAGGGCACGATGGTCAGCAGCGGCGTGAAGACCAGGGCCAGCAGGAACAGTCCGCCGGTGACGAGATTGGCGAAGCCGGTCCGCGCGCCCTCGCCCACACCGGCCGTCGACTCGGCGAACGCCGTGTTCGCGGACGCGGAGCCCGCGCCGCCCAGGGCGACGGCGGCGCCGTCGACCATGAGCACCTGGCCCATGTTCGGCAGCTTGCCGTCCTCGTCCAGCAGCCCCGCCTCGTCGCTGACGCCCATGATCGTGCCCATGGCGTCGAAGAAGCCGGAGAGCAGCACGGTGAAGACGAAGAGGCACCCGGTGAGCAGCCCCGCCTCGTGGAAGCCGCCGAAGAGGCTGACGTCGCCGATGAGTCCGAAGTCGGGGGACGCGACGAGCTTGTCCGGCACCTGCGGGACGGTGAGGCCCCAGCCCAGCGCCGGGATGTCGGCGATCGAGTTGATGACCACGGCCAGCACGGTCATCGCGACGATGCTGATGAGGATCGCGCCGGTGGTCTTCCGTACGACGAGCACGAAGGTCAGCGCCAGACCCAACACGAAGATCAGCACGGGCCACCCGGTGAGCTGACCGCCGGTGCCGAGCCCGAGCGGGACGGTGGTGTGCGCGGCGTCCGGGTTGCGGGTGACGAACCCGGCGTCGACGAGCCCGATCAGGGCGATGAAGAGCCCGATGCCGATGGCGATGGCCTTGCGCAGCCCGCCGGGGATCGCGTTCATCACGCGTTCGCGCATGCCCGTCGCGACCAGGACCATGATGATCAGCCCCGCCAGCACCACCATGCCCATCGCGTCGGCCCAGCTCATCTTGGGCGCGAGCTGCAGCGAGACGACGGCGTTGATGCCGAGGCCGGCGGCCATGGCGATCGGCACGTTGCCGATGACGCCCATCAGCAGGGTGGTGAGCCCCGCGACGAGCGCGGTGGCGGTGACGAGCTGGGCCCCGTCGAGCTGGTGCCCGAACTTGTCCGTGCCGGATCCGAGGATGATCGGGTTCAGCACGAGGATGTAGGCCATGGCGAAGAAGGTGGCCAGACCGCCGCGGATCTCGCGGGGGATGGAGGAGCCCCGCTCGCTGATCTTGAAATAACGGTCAAGGCCGTTGGCGGCGGAGCGGGCGGCGGGTGGGGCTTCGACCGGCATTTGTAGGACCTTACGAAGGAGCGGTAGGGCGACGTGTACCTATGTACGAAGGTTAAGTATCGGTCATGTGAACGAGTGGTCTGACCGCCCGCCCGACGGCCCCCGCCTCCCGGACGTCCGCCGCCGCCGCAAATCCCCTCGATCGCCGCACCCGCCGGGCGTACCCTGACACCCGCTTACGACGAGGGGGATCATGCAGACCCGCAGCCTGACCCGTATCGAAGCCGAGCGCCGCGCCGCGCTGCTGGCCGTCGAGCGGTACGACATCGAGATCGATCTCACCGCCCTGCCCGACGGCCCCGAGGTGCGGTGCGTGTCGACCGTCACCTTCACCTGCCGCGAGCCGGGCGCCGCGACCTTCGTGGACTGTGCGGCCCGGGTGCTGACCGCCACGCTGAACGGCGCCCCGCTCCCGCCCGCCGCCGACGGCCGGATCCCGCTGCCCGCCCTCGCCGGGCACAACGTGCTGCGCGTGGAGAGCGTCCAGGACGACACCACCACCGGCGAGGGGGTGCACAAGGCCGTCGACCCCGCGGACGGCGAGGTCTATGTGTGGACGAGCTTCGAGCCGGACGAGGCCCGGTTCGTCTGGGCCTGCTTCGACCAGCCCGACCTCAGGGCCCCGCACGCCTTCACCGTCACCGCCCCGGCCGCCTGGACCGTCACCAGCAACTCCGGGAACGCCCGGATCGAGGACGCGGGCGCGGCCCGCCGCTGGACCTTCCCGGACACCCCGTCGCTGGCCGTGTACAACACCGTGGTCAACGCCGGGCCCTTCCACGAGATCCGCCGCGAGGCCGACGGCTACGACCTCGGCCTGTACGCCCGCCGCTCGCTCGCCGCGGTCCTCGAGCGCGACGCCGACGAGATCTTCACCGTCACCCGGCAGGGACTCGCCTTCTACGGCGACGTCTTCGCGATGCCGTTCCCGCAGCGCCGCTACGACCAGGTGTTCATGCCCGAGTTCGGCGGGGCGATGGAGAACTACGGCTGCGTGACCTGGTCCGACGCCTTCCTGCGGCGGACGGAGCCGACGCCGGCCGAGCGCGAGCTCCTCGCGCTGGTGCTGCTGCACGAGATGGCGCACATGTGGTTCGGCAACATCGTCACCATGCGCTGGTGGGACGACCTCTGGCTGAACGAGGCGTTCGCGGAGTTCGCCTGCCACTGGGCCGCCGAACGCGCCACCCGGTACACGGACGCCTGGGCCGGCCACCTCGCGGGCGAGAAGCTGCGGGCCTACCTGTGCGACCAGGGGCCCGCCTCGCACCCGATCCACCAGCCCATCCACGACGTCGCGCAGGCCGCGTCGATCTTCGACAGCATCACGTACCCCAAGGGCGCCTCGGTCCTGCAGCAGCTCATGACGTACGTCGGCGAGGAGCGCTTCAGGGCCGGCATGAGCGCGTACTTCGCCCGGCACGCCTGGGGCAACACCACGCTCCAGGACCTGATCGACGCACTCTCCGAGGCCGGCGGCCGGGATCTGGACACCTGGCGCACGGCATGGCTGGCGGCGGCGGGCACCGACCGCTTCTCGCTGGAGCGGGACGGGGCCGGCGTCACGCTCGTGGCGACCGCTCCCCCGCGGCCGCAGGTGCTGGCGGTCGGCGCGTACGAGCGCGACGGCGGGGCGCTGAAGCGCACCGCGCTGGTCCGGGTCGAGGTGGGGGCGGGGCAGACCCGCACGGCGGTCACGGGCCTGCCGCCCACGGCCGACCTGCTGCTCGTCAACGACGACGACCTCACCTTCGCCACGGCCCGCCCGGACGCCGCCTCCCGGGACACCCTCTTCCGCACGGCGGCCGAACTCCCCACGGCGATCTCCCGCGGCGTGGCCGCGGCCACCGTGTGGGACATGCTGACCAACGGCGAGGCCACGGCGGCGGAGGCCGGACAGACCCTCACCGCCCTGCTGGCCGCCGAGACGTCCGACGCCGTGATCGAGCCCTGTCTGGCGCTCGCCGCCGACACCGCCGAGCTCTGGGCGCCGGACGGCGAGCGGGCCGGGCTGACGGCCGGCGTCGCCGCGGCCTGCCGGCGGCTGGCGGCGGACCCCGGCCGGCGCCGCGTCGCGCTGCGCGGTCTGGCCCGCACCGCGACGGACGCGGCGGACCTGGCGTGGCTGCGCGAACAGGCCGGCGACGACGTGGACCTGCGGTGGCGGGCGCTGGTCCGGGAGGCCGAGCTGGGCGGCGAGGTAGCGGCCGAGACGGCCCGGCTGCTCGACCGGGACCCGGACCCCGACGCCTGGGTGCGGGCCCTGACCGTACGGGCCGCGCTGCCCGACGACGCCGCGAAGGCCGAGGTCTGGCAGCAGGTCGCGGTGGACCGCCGGGTCCCGGTCAGCTCGGTCGGCCAGGTGGCGGCCGCCTTCTGGCGTCCCGGCCAGGACGCCGTACTGGCCCCGTACGCCGAGCGCTACCTCGACCTGCTCCCCAAGCTGCACGAGGGCGGCATGATCCCGGCCATGGTCTACACGAACCGGCTCTTCCCGCCGTACGCCATCGACCCCGCGTACATCGAGCGGGCCCGGGAGGCCTCCCACGAGGCCGCCCCGGTGGTGCGCCGCGCGCTGCTGGAGCGCTCGGACACGGTCCGCCGGATGCTCACCGCCCGCGGCGGCAGGCCCTGACCTCCGTCGCCCCGCCGGAGGACCCGGCCTCCCGTACGGCGTCCACCGCCGTGCCGGGAGGCCGGGCCCCCGTCGTACAGTGATCCTCATGCAGAAGTGGACCCCGAAGCACGAAGCCCCCGCCCCCCTGGAGGGGAACCCCGTGGCGGTGGTGACGGGCGGGACGATCCTGTGGGCGGCCCTGTTCGTCGTGCAGGTGCCCTTCTACTCCTGGTTCGACGACCACGGCCACACCTGGTGGCTGTGGACCTGCCTCACGGGGGCCGGCCTCGGCCTGTTCGGGATCTGGTTCTGCCGCCGGCGTGAGGCCGCCATCGCACGGTCGAAGGCCGCGCGGGCCGACGCGGCGGACGACGCCGCCGAGTAGGCAGCGCACGGCTCAACCCGGGGGGGCACCCGCGCATATCGCCCGCCGACAACGTACGGTCTGACTCATGGAGCAGCGGGTGGAGACCGACGTCGACGGGGTGCGGCAGCCGGGGCACGGGGGCGGCGCGCCCCCCGTGCCACGCGGGGCCCAGGGGCTGACCTCCGCCGAGGTCGCGGAGCGCGTCGCACGCGGGGAGGTCAACGACGTACCGGTCCGCAGCAGCCGCTCCACGGCCGACATCGTCCGGGCCAACGTCTTCACCCGGTTCAACGCCATCATCGGCGTCCTCTTCCTGGTCATCCTCGTCGTCGGGCCCATCCAGGACGGCCTCTTCGGCTTCGTGATCATCGCGAACACCGCGATCGGCATCATCCAGGAGCTGCGCGCCAAGAAGACCCTGGACAGCCTGGCCGTGATCGGCGAGGCCAGGCCGACCGTCCGCCGGGACGGCGGGAGCCGGGAGATCGGCACCTCGGAGATCGTGCTGGGCGACCTGGTCGAGCTGGGTCCCGGCGACAAGGCGGTCGTGGACGGCGAGGTCGTGGAGGCCGACAACCTCGAGGTCGACGAGTCGCTCCTCACCGGCGAGGCCGACCCCGTACTGAAGCACCCCGGCGACAAGGTCCTCTCCGGCAGCTTCGTGGTCGCGGGCGGCGGCGCCTTCACCGCGACGCGGGTCGGGCGCGAGGCGTACGCGGCGCAGCTCGCCGAGGAGGCGTCGCGCTTCACGCTCGTGCACTCCGAGCTGCGCAGCGGCATCAGCACGATCCTCAAGTACGTGACGTACATGATGATCCCGGCGGCGATCGGCCTCATCACGTCGTCCCTGCTGCGCGAGAACAAGGACTCCTCAGAGGCGATCCGCCGCACGGTGGCCGGCATCGTGCCGATGGTGCCCGAGGGCCTGGTGCTGCTGACCTCCGTCGCCTTCGCGATCGGTGTGGTCCGGCTCGGGCGCAAGCAGTGCCTCGTCCAGGAGCTGCCCGCGATCGAGGGGCTGGCCCGGGTGGACGTGGTGTGCCTGGACAAGACCGGCACGCTGACCGAGGGTGGCATGGACGTCACCGAGCTGCGGCTGCTGGACGGCGCCGACGAGGCGGAGGTGCGGCGGGTGCTGGGGGCCCTCGGCGAGTCCGATCCGCGGCCGAACGCCAGTCTGCAGGCCATCATCGAGAAGTACCCGGACACGGAGGAGCTGCGCTGCACGGAGTCGCTGCCGTTCTCCTCCGCCCGCAAGTACAGCGGCGCCGCGTTCAACGACGCGATGGGCGAGTCCGGCACCTGGCTGCTCGGCGCCCCGGACGTGCTGCTCCCGCACGGCGACCCGAACCTCGGCCTGATCGACGACCTCAACGCCCGCGGCCTGCGCGTCCTGCTGCTGGCGCGGGCGGCCACGGAGCTCGGCGATCCGGCGATCACCGAGGAGCTGAAGCCCGCCGCGATGGTGGTGCTGGAGCAGCGGCTGCGGCCGGACGCGGCGGACACGCTGCGGTACTTCGCCGACGAGAACGTCGAAACGAAGATCATCTCTGGCGACAACGCGGTGTCCGTCGGCGCGGTCGCCGCGAAGCTGGGCCTCGCCGGGGCGGAGCGCACCGTCGACGCGCGCACCCTGCCCGCGGACAGGGAGGAGATGGCCAAGGTCCTGGAGGAGAACACGGTCTTCGGCCGCGTCTCCCCGCAGCAGAAGCGGGACATGGTCGCCGCGCTGCAGTCCCGCGGGCACGACGTGGCGATGACGGGCGACGGCGTCAACGACGTACTGGCCCTGAAGGACGCCGACATCGGCGTCTCCATGGGCTCCGGGTCGGAGGCGACCCGGGCGGTGGCGCAGATCGTGCTGCTCAACAACAGCTTCGCCACGCTGCCTTCGGTGGTCGCGGAGGGCCGCCGGGTCATCGGCAACATCGAGCGGGTCGCGACGCTGTTCCTGACCAAGACCGTCTACTCGGTGCTGCTGGCGCTGCTGGTGGTCGTCAGCCAGGTCCCGTACCCCTTCCTCCCCCGGCACCTCACGCTGCTCTCGACGCTGACGATCGGCGTCCCGGCGTTCTTCCTGGCCCTCGCGCCCAACAAGGAGCGGGCGAAGCCGCACTTCGTCCGCCGGGTGATGAAGTACGCGGTCCCGGCCGGCCTCATCGCGGGCGCGGCGACCTTCGCCACGTACCTCCTGGCCCGCTCCTACTACACCGGCCCGGACGCGCTGGACGCGGAGACGTCGGCGGCGACGCTGACCCTGTTCCTGATCGCGATGTGGGTGCTGGCGATCGTCGCCCGCCCGTACACGTGGTGGCGCGTGCTGCTGGTCGGCGCGATGGCCCTGGGCTTCGTCATCGTCCTGATCACACCGTGGCTGCAGGACTTCTTCGCCCTGAAGCTGGTCGGCACGACGATGCCGTGGACGGCGGTGGGCGTCGCGGTGGCGTCGGCGGCGGCGCTGGAACTGGCGTGGAAGTGGGTCGTACGGCGGTACCCGGACTGAGGTCCGGGCACGGTCCGGCACTCCGGGCACGCGAAAGGGCCGCCGGTCGGTGACCGGCGGCCCTTTGTCACGTCGGGAGGACTCCCTGGGGAGTGTCCTTAGCGGACGTCGACGTAGTCACCGCCGGCCGCGGCCGCGGACGTCGGGGTGTTGCCCTTGTAGTAGTAGCGCCAGTAGCCGTCCGCGTACGCGGTGGCGTAGCCCTTCAGGTAGCCCGTCGAGCTGGACTGGACGCCCTTGACTTTGGCGTACGAGCCGCCGGACTTGCGGTAGTCCAGCGAGACCCACTGGCCGCCGTAGCCGAGGTAGGTGAAGGAGTCCCAGCTGGCGCGGGTCAGCTTGCCGGTGACGGTGAGGGTCTTGCCCTTGTAGACCGGCTCCGGGGAGGCGTTGACGGTGACCTTGGCGTACCGCTGGACCTTGACGGTCTTGTAGAAGTGGTTCTGCACCGTGTTGCCGAGCTTGTCGCCCATCATCACGGACGTGTACCAGGTGCCCGCCATGCTGTTCCGCAGGTAGTAGTACTGACTGTCGTGCGGCAGGATCGTGATCGTCTGCGTGCACTTCGACGTGGTGCTGGTGACCGCGACGCAGGTGGCGTCGGGGGCGGTGTCCGGGTCCGGGAACACCTGCGCCGTGTTGCTCGGGCTCGGGTTGCTCGCGTCCGCGGCGCGCCAGATCTGGCCGTACGCCCAGTCGATGCCGTCCGGGTCGGTGATCGTCATGACGATCGTGAACGTCTTGGCGCTCGACGTACCGACGGCGATGTTCTTGTTGCTGTTCACGACCACGCTGGAGAACGTGGTGTTCCCCTGGGTCCAGCCGAGGGTCGACGCCTTGGCACCGGAGTCCGCGCCCCCGGCGTGCTTCACCGAGGTGACGGACTTGGCCTGCAGCCCCTGGCCCTCGGACGCCTGCGCGGCGGGAACCGCCGCCGCACCGAGGCCCAGCGTTACGGCGACAGCGGCGCCGATCACGGATTTACGCATGCATTCTCTCCACAGTGATGATGGTTGGAATTCCCCGGTCCACCGGACCGGCGAAACGGGCCGTCCGGTCGAGAACCGGCGGCCCGTTCCTGGGTGTTGTCCCGGCGTTATCCCCTGCGTGCTCCCGGCCTGTCCCGGGAGGACGACGCGATTACCTCACGTCGACGTAGTCGCCCGCGGCGGTGGCCGCCGAGGTGGGGATGTTGCCCTTGTAGTAGTAGCGCCAGTAACCGTCCGCGTACGCCGTGGCGTAACCCTTCAGGTCACCGGAGGAGTTGGTCTTGACGCCCTTGATCTTGACGTACGCGTCGCCGGACCTGCGGTAGTCCAGCGAGACCCACTGGCCGCTGTATCCGAGGTAGCGGAACGAGTCCCAGCTGGCGCGGGTCAGCTTGCCGTAGACCGTGAGGGTCCTGCCCTTGGAGACCGGCTCCGGGGTGGCGTTGACCGTGGCCTTGGCGTACCGCTGGACCTTGGTGGTCTTGTAGAAGTAGTTCTCCACGACCTCGCCGTTGCCGTCCAGGATGCCGGCGTACACGTTCCACGTGCCCGCCAGGGTGTTCCACAGGTAGGCGTTCACGTCGTCGTGCGGCAGGATCGTGATCGTCTGCGTGCACGTGACGGTGGTGCCGCCGGCGGGCGTGCAGGACGCGAAGTCGTCCGGGTTCCAGAAGGCCTGCTCGACGTCGTTGTCCGGGTCCGTGCCGCGCCAGATGTACGCGTCGGCCTCCTGGATGCCGTCCGGGTCGCTCACGGTGATGACGATCGAGAAGGTCTTGGCGTTCGTCGTGCCGACCGCGATGTTCTTGTTGCCGTTCACGACCACGCTGGAGAACGTGGTGTTGCCCTGGGTCCAGCCGAACGTCGACGCCTTGCCGTCCGACTTCCCGGGGAAGCCGCGAACCTCGTCCAGCGACGAGACGTTCCTGTGCTTCTCCAGCCCCTGCCCCTCGTCGGCCTGCGCGGACGAGAGCCCCGTTACCGCCAGGCCGAGCGCGCCAAGCAGCGCTGCGCCCATTGCGAATTTACGCATGCGATCCCCACAAGGAATGAGCGTCCGCCGATTTCCCCCCGGCGAACTCAGATCCAGAAGTCTAGCCTCACCCGCCTGCGTTGTACACACGTTTGCGCAGGTGAGGCCATATTCTCGGTCATCCGGGAGGCAAATGGGGGCACCCCGGAAAGGGTTGTACGGAACCAGATAACGAACACATTACGAAGGGTGTACTCGTTTATCGTCGTGTCGACTTCTGGCTAAAACCGCCCCATCAGTCGAACCACCGCGCAAGCGCCAGCTCCTCCGTGCGCGTCGGGTCCTCCAGCAGCGCCGCCGTCTCGAAGCGGCGGTGCCACTGGCCCGCCGCCCAGGCCAGCCCCGCTGCCACGCCCTCCAGGGTCGCGGCGTGGACCGTGCCGTCGGGGGTGCGGCGCCAGTCCACCTCCACACCGTCGACGGTCAGTTCGTCGTGCTCGACGTACGTGGCCGGGACCGCGGGTCCGAGCAGTGTACGCACGGAGTCCGGAACCGGGTGCGTCTCGCCGCCCGTCACGTCCACTGGCGCCTCGTACACCTCGCTCAGCCGGCGGATCTGCAGCAGCTCGGCCAGCTCCGCCGCCCGGTCCGGGCGCACCGGCACCAGGGCCCGGCCTGCGGCGAGCGGAACCAGGTCGGGGGCGTCGGCGACCAGCGCATCGGCGGCGTCGACCACGCCCGGGGCGCCGTCCACGACCGCGCGCAGCTCGTCGGGGAGGGTGACCTGCTCGGGGTCGAGGTCGGCCAGGAGGCTGTACAGGCCGTGCAGTTGGGCCGGGGTGACCGGCAGGGAGGGGTCCGCGAGCCGGCCGAGCAGCTCCGCCGCGCCGCCCGGCTCGTCCAGCAGCGCCGCGGCCGAGGTGCGGATGCCCAGGGCCCGCAGCACCTGCTCGTCGTCGACGGCGGAGGCGTCCGCCGCCTCGTACAGGCCCTCCAGCAGCGGATCGCCGCCCGCCGCGCGCAGACCGGCGGGACGGCGGCCGTCGAGCACCGGATGGCCGCGCAGCCACCAGGCGGTGTACGGGCGTACCAGCCGGGTCGTACCGTCCGGGAGCAGCACCCGGGCGGGCTGCGTCAGCGCGTCGCGCAGCGGCGGGCGGGCCAGCATCGCGAGGGCCTGCGGCCACGCGTCGTCGTCGACCAGGTCGAGGTCGCGTACGGCGATCAGCTCGGTGAGGACCGGCGGGACGGGCGGGTCGTCGAGCTGGTCCAGGACGTCCTCGCACCAGACGTCCACCGCCTCCAGCAGACCCGGGTCGTCGGGTTCGGGGTAGTCGGTGTCGCGGGGCTCCAGCTCGTCCGGGTCGAGGACGACGTCCGCGGCGCGGACGAGGGCGAAGTCCGCCTGGACGCCGACGGCCGCGAGCGGCCCCGCGCCCCAGCGCTCCGCCAGTTCCGCGTCGCACGCGGCCAGCTCGCCCTCGCGGATGACCTGCTCGAAGGCGCTGCCGGGGAAGACCAGTTCACCGGCGGGCGCGGGTTCGCCGTCCTCGTCGGGCAGGGCGAGCGCCGCCAGCCACGGCTCGTCGCCCGGGGCCAGGCCCGCGTCGCGCACCAGGCCGAGGACCAGCTCCGCCAGCTCCTCGGGGGTGACGGGCTCCTCCTCGAACCACGCCTCCCCCTCGTCCAGCGACGCCGCGACCGCCGCCCGCACCTGCGGCGTGGTGAGCACCGCCCGCGGGGTGGCCGGGGACGCGCCCAGCTTCTCCAGCAGCGGATGCGCGGCGTCGGGGTGGGCGACCTTCAGGCCCAGCCGGGAGAAGACGGCGGCGTCCGTGCCGGGCTGCGGCAGCAGCACCTGCCGGGGCCCGATGGCCGTACCGCCGCCCGCCAGCGGCACCGGCAGCCCGGCGAGCCGGTCCGGGTCGGTGCCGGCGAGCGCCTCGTACAGCCGCCGCCACCAGGCCGGGTCCCGCTGTACGCCGGCGAGGCGGTCGATGGCGTCGCCGAGGGTCACGCGCGGGACGCCGAGGGTGCGCAGCTCGGGGCGGCGCTCCTGGCCCGCGGGGAGCAGGCTGGGGAAGAGCTCGGCGAGGACGCGGACGGTCTCGGCGCCCGCGCCCTCGATCAGTTCGGCGTCGCGGGGGCGGAGCGGGGCGGGCTCGTCGCCTTCGGGGGCGCCTTCGGACGCGTCTTCGGGCGCGCCTTCGGACGCGGGGAGGGCGCTTTCCGGTGCGGGGAGGGCGCCGGCGAGGAACGGGGTGTCCGGGAGGCGGCGCAGGATGCGGGCGCGCAGTTCGCCGTCCAGCTCGCTGCGGCCGAGCGGGCCGGGGACCAGGTCGATGATGCCGGGGGTGAGCGGGCGCCAGTCGCGCAGCAGCTCCGTGTACGTCTCCGCGGCGCGGTCCAGCAGGAAGTCGGCCAGCGGGCCGGGCGCGACGTGCCGTCGGGTCGGCTCCAGCGGGAGGGCGGCGATGAGCAGCGCGGGGAGGCCCAGCGGTTCGTCGGTGGGCGTCGGCGCGTGCACCACGGCGGCGGTGCGGGGGCGGGCCGGTGAGCCGTCGTCGGCCACGGGCACGGCCCAGGTCACCGACCAGAAGGGGCGCAGGCGCTCCTCGACGGGGCGGTCCTTCAGCAGGCTCGCGGCCAGGGGACCGGCCTCGCTCTCCACGCGCCAGCGGGTGGCGTGCCCGTCGTCGTGCACGACGACGTGGTCGCCCTCCTCGGTACGGGTGAGGGTGCGGGTTCCCGCGGGGGTCCGTACGACCACCTCGGCGAGGCCCGGCAGGGCGAGCAGCAGGGCGTCGTCGATCTCCGCGACCAGGCGGTGCGCGAGGTCGCGGGCGTCGGAGTCGCGGTAGGGGAGGACCACGGCGGTGTCGTAGCCCTCGGGGGCGGCGGCCTGCGGCTGCGCCTGTGCGGGCAGCGGGAGTCGCAGCACGGGTACGTGGCCGGCGCGGCGGGTCAGCTCCTCGCCCAGCGCGGGGAACTCGGCGGCCCGCGCCTCGACCATGGCGCGCGCCTCGGTCCGCGACCAGCGGACGCCGGTGCCGTCGCTGCGTACGACGGAGGGCTCGTCGCTCACCGCCAGCACGGCCGAGAACCCGACGCCGAAGCGGCCGACGGCGCCCGCGGACTCGTCGTCCCGCTTAGCGGAGGCCCGCAGCGTGGACAGCGACTCCACGCCCGCCTCGTCCAGCGGGGCGCCGGTGTTGGCGGCGGTCAGTCCCCCGTCGGTGACGTCCAGCAGCAGCCGCCCGGGCGCTCCGGCGCGCATGGCCGCGTCGGCGGCGTTCTGCGCCAGCTCCACGATCAGCCGGTCCCGGTACCCACCGAGCGCCAGATCCTCCTCGGCGTTGGCGTCCTCCCGGAACCGCGCCGGCGCCACGGCCCAGGCGTCCAGCGCGGCGGAGCGCAGCCGGGAGGTACGGAAGGGGTCGGCCTGGGGCATCGGGGCTCCATCGGAGGACGGGGGGTCTGGGGGGCTGGTAAGCCCCCCAGCGGTCACCGGTCGAGTATGGCGCGCGGCGGGCGGTGGTGGTCCGGCGGCTCGGGGGTGGGGGTGGCGGGGAGGGGCGGTCAGTGGGCTGGGAGGGGGTGGTCGGGCCCTGGGGGGAAGGACGAACCCCAGCGCACGCCCTCGGCGAGGAAGTACCGCGTGCGCGAGAAGGGCACCCGGTGCGACACCAGTCCGGCCACGAAGGCCGAC